>DBLF01000032.1 GCA_002297965.1 Candidatus Segatella papionis | reverse complement strand
TTGCAAGTCGGAAGCCTCGTTTTCTGAGAGGTTATCCACATTGGCTACCAAATGGATGGTAGCGGTAGCGGGCGGGATGTTGCTGATTTTTACGTTGTAGCTTCCGTCGCTTTGCTGGGTAAGCGAGGAGACTTGCGCCATCCCCACATATTTCTTGTCGTTATCGTAGAATACAGCGGTAATCGAGTGAATGCTTTCCACCTCCGCCCCAGCTCGGGTTCCTACTTGTTTTTCGGAGAAGTTGGGCAACTCAATGTTCAGGGTCACCCCCTCGGCAGGGCTTTCCGCTCCGCCGAGTCCGATTGCCTCCATCGTGTCCTTGCAGGAAACGAGGCTCAGAAGCAATCCAATCCATATCATCAAATGCTTAATCTTCTTCATTGTTTCTTCGTTTTGTTTAATTTACGCCTGCTGGTTTGCCATGATGCCAGGTTCTATTATCGTAATAGCCAGTGTCGTTATACTTCTCATAACTGTTGCCATTGAATAATTCAAAAGTTTCCGAATCACTGAATTTGAGCTGAATGTCTTTGTCATGGTTTCCATCCACGGCTTTGAGATGAATCTCGGTAATGTACCATTCGCTGTTATTTAGCTTGTAGCTCCAAAACGTGTTACCGTCATTTCCGCTTACGATGTTGTCGTAAAGGGTAAATTGTTCATTTAATCCCTTGTCGTTTGCGACTCCATACATTTTGTACCATCCCTTGATTTGCTTTTTGGTATATATGGTGATGGTGATGTCTCTTACGGTAGGCTTCTCGTCATAGATATAGTATGACTGACTGCCCGTTGGGTCGTACAATATCCAACCTTCTCGGTCTTCGTAATCGAAGAGTTGTATTCCTGGCTCCAAATGTTGCGGACATCTGTGGAGGGCATCGCTTGGATACTGGTTGTTGTGGAACATCAGTAACGTTTCTCCAGGCTTGGGCGTTCGTGTCGTTCCGTTGGTTGCGGCTTCTGATACTTTTTGGTATCCCAAGTCGTAATAATACCAACCTGGATTGGTGTTGTCTGCTGTCATCTTCGTATTGTTCCACTGTGTAAATCTCCAGACGCCTTCTTCTTTGGCGGTAGTGCCTTCGGTTTCTCCTATTTGTGTGTATATATAAATAAGGTGGTTGGAAGGATTGGCATCTGAGTTCCATGTGTTAGAACTTTCTTTGGAGACCGTTTCCGCATCCCAACCGTCATACCAGTTGTCGTTGTGACTGCCTGTGCCATACGATTCTGTCTTTAACTTCTGAAATGGATTGGTCTTGTGGTGTCCACCTTTGGCATCTTGCGTTCTTGTGTCCCAAGCCAAATCATTGATGGCTCTGAAGTAGATGCGATAGTCTCCGATAGGAGGTCTTACCGTTACTCTTATCTTCTTGCCACCCACCTCTGTGCTTGTTTCTTTGGGATAAACCGTAAACTCATGCACAGTGGTTGTCACAGGGTCGGATGTGGCAGTGATGCTGAATGTGCCCGTCGGATTATGGGCTGTGGATTCATCAAAGCTAACTTTGATGGTAGAGTTTCCGATGGTGCTCGTATATTGATAGATGTCTGTGCCTCCGTTCTGCATTTTTGCTCCTCCAAGGTTGGTCTCCCATTCTATTTTCTTGGTGTTGGTAGCTGCGCCTTCCACATAATAGATGGTTACGTCTTCTGGAGTTACATTGAAGTAAGGTGCCACATTATACTTTACATCTATGTATTTTTTCAGATTGTTTGCCTTGAGCCAAACCTTAGCTGTTCCAATTCGTTGGGCGTTAGGGTAGGCACTGATAGGAATTTCCGGGTTTACGCGGAATGTGATGATGTCGTTGCCTGCGGCATTGACAGTGCGCTTGGCTTCCACGATGATAGCTTTCTCATTGCCATTTACCGTGATGGTATTGTCACATCCGAACTCTACGTTTGCTGCATTAGACTGGAAAGTGATAGAGTCGTTTGTGGTGGAAGATACTTCTGCGTTTGCACTGCTCACCCACAAGGTGGTGTGGTTGAAGTCGGCGTCTATCTGCACTGGCTCCCAGTCCTTCACGCTCACGTTGCAGTCGAGACTCATGTTTCCGAAGGTCTTGATGTCGCCCGTAATCTCGTAGAAGGTGCCACGAGGGAAGGTCGGAACTTCGGAGTCATTCTGCTCGTTGTTGCGATGGCCGAGGTCGATGTGGTAGTTGTTATCCACGCTGCCACCCACCTGTCCGTTGATTTGGAGATAAGAGCGGTCGGAAGCTTGGGTGATGTATCGCTCGGGCAGGTAGTAGGTGCCTTGGAAGAGCCACTTGGAGGCGGAGTTCACGGGGCTTTTGGTGCCATTGCCCGAGCCTATGATGTCGTCCTTGCTGTTGTCGGCAGTCCGGTTGTCGGTCCAATCCGTGTAATACATTCCTTGCGCATCGGTGTTGTTGTCTGTATTGCTGTCATCGTATTCGGTGCTCTCGAATCCAGTCTTGTAGGTATTGTCGGTCTGGGCGCTCTCCACAAATTTGTTTCCCCAGTACAGGCTGGTGAATGGGGAGAGCTTCTCGCCCAGGATGCTCTTGATGGTGAGTCCCTTGGTGCCGAAGCTGGTGGCTACGGCAGGGTCGAAGATGATGTTCAGCTTCACCTTTACGCAGGTGAACTTCAGGTTGGCTGCCACCTCGGTGTATTTCTCGCCGGCAGGCAGGATGATGGTCACGGCAGGGTTGCCCTCGGCATCCTTCTCTGGCTCGTAAATCATCGGGATGTTGGTGGCGATAGGCAAGCCGGGCAGGGTAGAGGTTGTGTATCGGAGCACTTGGTTCTTGAGGCTTTCCTCGCTCGTGATGTTCTGTTTCTCCAATATCTTGCTCATGTTGGCTACCACGTAGATGTGGTATTTTCCAGGCTCGATGGTGAGCTGGTAGTTGGCGATGTTCTCATTCAGCATCATGCTAGCCAGGGGCGCTGGCAAGTTTTGGGCGATGAGGCTTCCTTTGCCGTCGATGGGGAAGGCGTAGAGGCGGAGGTCGTTGATCTGGCACTCGTCCACCGTCGCATTGTAGGTGTGATTGTTGGAAAGGTTGTCGCTTTGGTCGTTGCCCTTGGCACTGTTGATGGTAGGCACGAGTACGTGCAAGTTGCTGGGCGAGTTGGGGGCGATGGGGTCGCCCGCCAACTCGTCGTTGCAGCTCATGGTAAACAAACTAACTAACAACCAAAATATAAAACCTATATAGATATGAAGTCTTTTCATCGCTTGATGCATTTTTAGTTATAAATCGGCACGCTGTATGCGCTTGCTCCAGTCGAGTATGGAGATGCCGAGCTGTATGTATTGCCATTGGTCGCCCTTGAGGAAGAAATCGAGCTTGTAGTCGTACTCACGGTCTAGGAACTCCTGCGGGGAGTAGTTCATGTGCTCGAAGGCTCCCCTGCCTTGCGAGAGGCAGTCGGCTAGGTTGATGCGAGCCACCTCTTCGCCTGTCTTCTTGTTCCAGATGCTCAGGATGGCGTTCTTGTCGTTCTCTGAGGATGGGTGGAGCACCAGTCGGTTGAACATCAGTGCGGCGTGGGCGGTGCGTTCCGTCACCTTGCCTTCTGGGTCCTTAAACTCGGTGGTCCAGGTCTTGTAGGGGGTGTATATCAGCTCCTCGTCGGGGAGGAGAGAGTTGTCGTAATTGATGTCGCCGTTGGTGTCGGTTATCTGGTAACTGAAGTCATCGGCGCTGATGTGTGTAGGCTCTTCCAACTGGTGTAGTCGGATGGTGAGTTGCTTGGTGTCTCGGATGAGGCTGATGGTGTGGCGGGTGACCTGTAGGTCTTTCACCTCCACGAGTTGGTCGCTGAGTCCTTGCCAGAGGGTGTCGAGCGGTTGAGATTGATGCTCCACGGTGGCAAAGCCGTCGGGAGTCTCAGTTTGTGGTGAGTTGGAGTCGCTGGCAGCGTTTCCTTGGGAGTGATGGGTTCTGTCGAGTCTTACGTGCAGAGATTGGATGTCGCTTCCTTTCTCGGGCATTGCGATTTGGTATTTGGCACCGTCGGCAGGTCGTCGTGCATCAAGTCGTTGCAGCTGCCAAGCAGACTGCCGAGTGCTATGATGCTTCCGAATGCCATTGCCATACGAGTATTCTTGAACCAACGATGTAAGTTTTTATTTGCCATGATGCTTTTGCTTGTTATTGAATAGGTTTCTTATCCATATTTGTCCAGCCTGGGCAATTAATTGCCTAGGCGAGGGCAATATTTTGCCCTCGTTAGACAAAAATTGGATTCAGCCGAAGCAGAATTTGGAATCGGCTGGAGCAGAGTTTGGAATCGGCTGGAGCAGAAATAGCTTTCAGCCATACGGAAATCACGTTTTCTACTTCACACTACACCCGATAGTGCTAAACTATCTGATAGATAGAATGTTATGATGGTGTAGTGAGTGTCTGACACTACACCCACACTTCACCACATTACACCCGGTGTAGTAGGGTGTAGTGTTGGTGCAGTGTTCGTACTCACACTACACCCACGAGAACCGCTGATTTACAGTGAGTTGTGGCGATAGGGTGTAGTGTGAAGTAGAAAACGCAATTTCCTTTCTCTCCAGTTGTTGGAGTTCCGACTAGAGTTCAACGCTCTGTGAACGCTTAGCCCAGTCGAGGATCTTCACGCTGACGCTGATGTACTTGGTGTCCTCGTCATCTGGAGTTGTAGGCTTGATTTCAGGAATGTCTGGATAGCCTGGAGCACTAATCTTATCGACGGTCATGTCGTACCAGTTGTTGCGAAGGATACCATAACGACCGAGATACTTTTCGTTGTTAGTGCCGTATGTTTCTTCGCCAGAATTCCAAGGAGTCTGTGTGTCGCCGAAGTGCTTGATGCGAGCGATGTAGTAGCACTTGCCTTCGAGGTAAGTCTTTATACTTTCTGTATTGCCATTGGCATCCTTTCCTAAACCAAGCTTCTCGTCTATTTGCTTGAGCTGCGCATCTGTAGCATCGGTGCCATCATGCTTGATGGTAGCTTCTTTACCTTGCAAAGTATGAAGTCCTGCCTTAGTTGCAATGCTGCCAAGCTCCACGGTTACGTTATTTGCATCGTTCTCATTGAAAACCTCTTGTGCCTTAGCCTTAATCATAGCGGTAAGAGTTTCCTTGGTGTAAATCTCTGTATGATTACCTAGCATGAAGAAGGTCTTGTCTGTGCCACTGCTCAAAGCATTTGGAGTATAGGTTGCCTCGAAAACAACACGAGTGGTCTGACCTTGCTGCATGTGAGCAATATCGAAAGTATTTTCCAAGCAATACATAGTATTCACCATTGGAGCTTAAGCTAACATTGTGCAGCTCGGCAGTCACGGTAGCCTTAGTGGTAATACCATTATTGTCGTTATCCTTATTCCAAGGATTCATGTTACCGAGCGTTGCGCTCTCAACAAAGGTGTATTCCCCCTCAGATTTTCCTTCTACTTTCTTGAAGACAAGCAGGGTGGCATCGTTTACTGCATATTCAGCTGCTGTGCCAGATTTGTAATCCTCTCCCGCACGAGTATAACTACCACTAGTGGTAGGCAAGTTGATGCTGAAAGTAGCGTATGCCTCGCTAGTCTCGTTAGAACCATTGCCCGCATTACCAGACAACTCATCGCTGCTAGAGCAGCTTGCGGTCATGGCAGCTATCACTGCCAAGCCAAAGAAATGTTTCATTTTCATATTGTTGCAAATTTGAGATTTATATTTCTTGTTATGTTTTTATGTTTCTTGTTATGTTTTTATATGTTTTCTGTTTTTATATGTTTTCTATCATATATCTTATTCTGTTTTTTATCGTTTTATTGCTCCGCCTTCATCTCCTCGTATATCTTTCGGATGCGGTCGGCTGCCTTCGAATGTCCTGCCTTGGCGAGATATTTCTCAGCAGCTTGCAGGTTTCCCTTTTGCAGTTCGGTACAAGCGGCGTTGAGGTTTGCCGTCGGGTCGTCGGGGAAGAGGCGCACGGCGATGTCGAACACCTCGTTGAACTCTGGCGAACCAGGCTCATAGGTCTGAGCCACGAGATACATCTCTTGCAAGGACAACTGCTGGGGCTTCGTCTTCAATATCTCTTTCGCCTCCTCGACATCGAATGGGCGCACGGTGTAGGTCACCGTATAGTCGCTGTGGCGAAGACGAGGATAGATGTCGCTCATGATGTAACGGTAGCTCGCAGGATAGAGCTACCTGATTTTCTGATCCTTGGCATCCGGGGCGAGCGAGGAGTTGGCTATCTTCAGTATCGCCTCCTTGTCGGCAAGCGAGCTTTCGGAAACCTTCTTCTTGAATCCCTCCCAGTCTTCCGGGGTGGCGTGGAAGGTGAAGAGCTTATCGTCTAGTTCGTAGAGACCGCTCACGTAGTTGCGAAGGGCGACGGCACGGGCGTTGGCGAGTCGCTGGTTGTTGGCGTAAGGACCGTCGGGAGAGGCGTAGCCGTGGATGTCGATGTTGGTGATTTCTACATCCTTGTCGTTCTTCACCAGGTCGATGGTCTTGGTAATCTTGCCCAGCTCCGTGGCGTTCTCGCGGAAGTTGGCGAGCAACGTGGTGTCCTGGTCTTGCAGGTTGCCGCATCCGCAGAGGTCTTCCTTCACCGAGAGCTGGAATTGCCGCATCCATTTCTTGTAGGGCACGCTCTGCTCGTAGTATGCCTGTTGAGAGGTGTCGTTGCGGCGGCGAATGACGAGTGCATCGCCCTGCTTCTTGCTTTGTGCAAGTCGCTTGTAGCGTATATCTTGGTTTCTGCCATTGATAATGATAGGGCTGAGGGCGAGCGAGTCTTCGCCAACGAGCATCGGGGTGTAAACCAACTGCTGCTCCGACTTGAGGATCAGACTGTCGAGGTTGATGAGGAATCTGACGCTCAAACTGTCGCCCATTTTCTGCGTCATCACGCTGTCTATCAGAATCTTGCCGCCTGCCAACCGCTGCACGTCGGCACCGATGATGCTCTGCGAAAAGAGCATGCAGAGGGGCGGAATGATGGCATAAAGCTTCATTCTATTCATAGAGAATTCTAATAAAAAAATTGGATTATTGGTGAGTTATTAACTTTCTAGTTAAGACTGGTCTTGTCTCTGCTTCATTCTTTCTAAAAAAGATAAATCAGCGAGAGTGCCGCCTTGGTAGGTCCCACATAGTTGCGATGGTCTTCGTCAAGACATTTTTCGCATCTCCCATAAAGCTTGTAGGGGCTGTAGGCATAACCTAATCCGAGAGAACCTTCGAGATTGAGGTGCTTGTTGAGCAACCACTGGTAGCCGTAGGTGAGGCCTCCACCCACATACCATCCTTCGTAGTGCCTGCCACGCTCAGTCTTGGGTAATATTCCGAAGGGCAAGTCGATGTTCTTAACATTGTATTCGCCTCCGAAAGCATGTATTCCGATGAAGTGACCGCCAAACTTCTGACAGGTGTACCATCTGTACTCTGGCATCACATTCCAGAATCTCAACTTCTTGTCGCCCGAGAACTTCCAGGGGGTTCAGGGTTCCGAAGAGTTGGAACGTAGTCTTCTTGCCCGTGCCCAGCTCAACGCCAGCGTTGCAAGAAGTGGAAGCCCAACCCAACAGGTTGGTTTTTAAGGCGACTTCCTGCGCCTGAGTCATCACTGGTGAAAGAATCAGCAGCAACAACAGGGTAATCTTTTCGTTAATTGTTAGCTTCTTCATCTTTGTTTTCGTCTTTGTTTTCGTCTTTGTTTAAGAATAGCCAAAGTCTTTAAGAATAACTAAGTCTTCTTTCCGACTTGTTGGCTTCTTGTTCACTAAATTCTATTAGGGTCTTATTATTTGCTTTCTGTTTCTATTTCTTTTTCTTTTCGCTTGCAAAGATAGGGAGTTTTTCAATAGGTTGTATCAAAAAATGTGCAAAAAATCCCCCCGTATGTGTAATCGTTTGCGCAACAGCGCAAACTGAAGAGGGCGCAACCGATAGTTCCGATTGCGCCCTGTGTCTTCTTAAAGTGTACTGTTTAGGGTACTGCGTATGTTTGTTACATAAGAATATACATAGTTTACTATATGCTTGTTATTTAGGGATATACATAGGTTTTGTATGTGCTTCTATTTGAGGATTTCCATCGCTTTTGCAAGCCCTCGGTCTATCGCCCCTGGGGCGTTGTGATAGAGGGCGTTGACCTCCTCGTCGCTCATTGGGTCGAGCGGATAGTCGGGGGTGATTCCCTTGCCTTCCAAGAGGTTGCCCTGGGCATCCTTGGTCATGGAAAATGGCATATAGAAATATAGATAGCTCGTCACATTGCCTATCCATCCACCGTTGCTCGCCGAGTTGTCGGCGGTGAGCATCGACTGCGCTCCGTAGCTGTTTCTGCCCACTGTCTTCACGTGGTCGCCCTGGCTCTGGAGAATGAGCGTGGTGACTTCCGACATGCTGGCACTATAGTTGTCGAGCAGGATGGCAGTGGGGATGTTGCGCCCCAGGCTCTTGCTGGTGGCTACTATCTGCTGAGGCACCCAAGGGGTGTAGCTGTAAGGGTTGTTGTCTTCCTTCTTGCGCACGTAGGCATAAGTGGCTGTCTGGGTAACCAGATAGTCGGTGAAGATTCGGGAGTCTATCACGCTTCCGCCACCATTGCCTCGGAAATCGAGGATGAGCTTCTGGATGGTGCCCTTCGCCAATGGCTCCAGGAACATGCGGCGGTAGCCTTCCACGGCACTGTGTTGCTGGGTAAACTGCAAGTCGCTCCAGAAAGCGTAGAACTCTCGTTCGTACCAAAGATAGTCGGCTATAGCCTGGCAAAGCCATTTGGCGAAGCTATACTCCGCGGCTAGCTCCTTGTAGTGGGAGTCGTTCTGCAGAAAACTTAAGAGCTTTTTCTGTGCATCACTATCCTCTTGGGATGTGGGGAGCTGTTTTACGAGGTATGGGGCATCGTCGCAAGCCTGTGCGGCAGAGGCATAGAGCCCGTAGTAATCGCCCTTGTTGCTGTAGGCAGTCATCTTCTGGCAGGCTAGCTGCACCTCGTCCGATTGCAGGTAAGCATCTATGGTAGAGAGGATGTCCTTTGCCATCTGCTCCACTTTTGGGCGGTTTTCGCCATCGGAGACCAATTCTTGTGCCTTCGCCGTTATCGTCTGGCTGTCGAGATGATAGCTGTTGGCGGCATTTGCGGGCAGATATTCTTTCTCGTACTCATGGTAACAGTTGTCGTAGAGCGCAAACTGGTTGAAGCCCAGATAATAGGTGCCTGGCTGGGCTTTCAGGAATCCGCCCATGATATAAAAGCCATCAGAGGTGACGTCGCCGAAGGCTTCGCCATCCAGGTTGAGCTGCTCACGGGTGTAATTCCAATGATAGTTGAGTGGGAAGTATTCCGTCTTCTCGTGCAGGGTGCTGTTGAAACGCACGGTTTCCGTGGCAGAGTGGGAGACGGGGAGGGTGACTTTCACATAGAAGTGTTGGTCGATGAGCTTATCCACAATCTCCTGGAAGTATTGCTTCGCCTTGGCATTGTCGGCTTGTATTTCTTCTTGGGTGAACTCGGAAGTGTGCTGGAAGGTCTTGAGCGCATCAAACTTAGGCTTGTACTCGCTATACACCTCGTCCCAGTTTTTGGAAGATACGCTCGGCTGCTCGTTGAGGTCGCAGTATCGCTGGTTCATCACGTTCCAGAACACTCGGAACAAGTCGCCATACGACTTGACATCGGAATCGGAGTAGTCGGCTATTGACTTGGTGTTGGCATCGTTGTCTGCCACGCAACTGGTGAGCGACAGGGAGAGGGTGGTGGCACCGAGCAGAGCAGCCACAAGAACTTGTGCTCCACGCATCTTCCGGGGAGCCTTTCGCCACATATTATATATATAGTTTCTCATAACGGAAATAGGATAGAGTGATGGAACTAGAGTTTATAGGCGACACCAGCCGTGATGACGCTGGAGTTTCGGCGAGCCGTCTTGCTGGTGCGAGCCTTGTCTTGATAGATATGCGAGAAGCCATACTGGAAGAGGTATCCCACGTGGGCATCGATGCGCCCGAAGGAATATCCCACCTTGACGCCCGCTTCGCCGCCAAAGAGGCTACGGCGCAGATGGTTCTCATTGGTCTTGAAATCGTAGGTGGTGTTATACTTGAGGAAGGTTCCGCCAGAGCTCGCGCCCTCCATGATGTTCATCGGGTAGATGCCCTTGGTGTGGAGGGAGGCGAGATACTCATAATATACGCCCACCTGTGGCTTCACCCAGAGTCCCTTTTCCTGGTATGGGTTATGGAAGAGGTAGTAGCCCACGGTGAGCGGGATGCTGATGAAATTGTTGTTGTAGCGGGTGTGCCAGGAGTCGCCTCCTTGGTTTTGGTACATATAGTCGCGCTGCAAGAATCGGATGTCCGTTCCCACAGCCAGATGATCCACGATGTTATATTCCGCCGCTATGTTTGCAGTGAAGCCTGGGCGAACCATATAGCTGGTGGTGCCCAGTCCCGACACGTCGGTGTCGAGCACGCTGCAACATACGCCAGCCTCTGCCTCCACCTTCCATCGGTAAGTGGTGGCAGTTGGTTTTTCTGCGTTTTGTCGTTGGGTTGTGCCTTGTGCCTGCAAGCCTAAGCTACCTAAGGCGGCAAGGACAAGCGTGAATAATACCTTTCTCATAGCTTGTATAATTTATAACAGTATGTGTGTGCGACCTATTCTTCAAATATTTTGCAAGCCTTGTTGCCTGCGTTGTAAGCAACGTATGCTTTAATCTGATAATGTGGAAAAAGTTTCTTTATATCAGTAGCATAGTTTCTCACTTGCTTTGCATCCTCAGGATATGCTTCTTTTAGCTTTTCTATCATGCAGGCATCCTTGGCTTTCAAGTACTTGAACTCGATGATACGACAATCGTTATGGAACGAAGTGCCAGGAATGCCCGTTAGTACCAAGTCGGCTCTACCTGATGGCAGGTTCTGCTCAATGGCAAATGTATAGCAATTGCTCAAATAGCGGCTCATTAGCTCGAAGAATGAACAGCGAATGAAGTTTTCGTTCATCTTATCGAAGGCTTGGGCTGGTAGTTGCCCCAAGTATTCCTCCACATAGTTAAGGAATAAAGGCTCTAGCTTCCTATCCTTGGCGAATGCCTCGTATGTTGGTACGAATTTACGAGCGTTGTCACTTATGCAGTTCAGTTCATTATAATAGCTCATATATACGCTCTTGGTCGTCAAGTTAGGTAGCGTCATCTTGTAGCTGTCTTTCAACGTGGTCATGCCCAAATAGTAGAGACTGATAGGGTAGAACTCTGGCGAAAAGAATTTCTGCTTGTTGAACTTGCTGCGTAAGTCGGCTTGCGAATAGTATAGCTCACCATCCATCAACAGGCTGTCAAGCATTTCTTTGGCATTGTCGAGGGTAAGGGTCAGTCTTCTTATCCAGCTGGTATCTGTGCGCAAGTTCTCATCTACCATTTCTGTGGGAATCCCACCTTTCAGTTCTGCGAAATTTTTCAAGAAATAGGTTAAGATGGTAGAGTTGAACAGAGGTTCCGCATTTGGCAGAAAGTGATAGCCATCATAGTTGTTGAGTATTAGTGTCCATAATTCCTCGAATGAGGCTTGTGGACCATATTTACTGATGACGTATTTCAGATACTTAGCAGCTTCTGCATGGGTAAAGCCCAGCATATTGGTGAATTCTGGCTTAAGCGTAAGCATTTCTGCGATGTTGTATCCACTAGTCAAATCGTCCATCGTGACAGGAAGAACTCCCGTGCAAAAACAAGTGCGAATGGTACCTTCTCCTATGCCTGCCTTGATGACCTTGAAAAAGGTGCGCAAGAAGCTTTCACCTGTGGTTAAGTCTTGGTACAGTGAGTCCTTATAGACAACTAACAATTGGTTGGTGAAGTTGTCGTATTCGTCTATCAAAATATAAAGAGGTGGAAGGTTATGGGAAGAGATGAACTCACATACCTCTACCAGCATGTTGGAGGCATTTCCATCCTCCCGGAACTTGAAATTCCCAAAAAGGTCTCTGTTGCGCTCTACCATCGTACGGAGGGGACTGCAATTGACAGCGTTGAAGTTCTTCTCGATGTCTTCTTTTTTATTGGCAACAGAAGTAGTGGAAAAATCATACCTTACGACGAGGTATTGGTTATGCTCGCTTGTGGGATGTCCGCCAATCCAAGTTTCACCAAATAACTCCTCGAATTGTTGGACCATATTACGGTCGTAATAGTGAGCCAACATTGATACTAGCAAACTCTTTCCAAATCTACGAGGTCGGAGAAATACTGGAGCTTTATAACGTTCTAGCAGTGGGATGTAGTTGGTTTTGTCCACGTAATAATACCCCTTGTGGCGAATCTCTGCAAAATTCGCTACAGCGTATGGTACGGTAATGTCTGCTTGTGAGTATGTCATTGCTTTCTCCTTTTTTGGTTGCAAATGTACGACTTTTATTTATTAGTACCAAATAAAATTGCCAAAATTTATTTA
>DBLF01000057.1:26029-35342 GCA_002297965.1 Candidatus Segatella papionis | reverse complement strand
GTTCAACTGGCAGGCGAAGGCACAGCTCAACGAGCAGCTCGCAGCCCTCAGCGACCTGAAGACAATAGCCGCTGGCGACTATATCTATGTGTTCGGCAAGACAGCCGAGGGCATGAAGATATACAAGACCGCCAATACCGACGGTTACAACTGGGAGGAAGTACACGCCAACCTGAATTTCGAGGCGGACGACTATCAGAACGCCGTGGCCATGGGCGATAAACTCTATATCCTGCAATATGGCAAGGTTTATACTTCTGCCGATGCTGCCGTCTGGCAGCAGGTGGGCGAAGACAGCCAGCTCAAGCTCTTGGTGGGCGCGAGCAGCCAGCATCTCTTTGCCTACACCGCTACTGGTATAGCCGTTTCTAAGGATAATGGTGCAACTTGGACAGCACAGCAGTTGGATTCCGACTATGCTCTCTTGCCTACCAGCGGTCTGAGCATGAGTGTTTCCACCATCAGTTCGGTGAAGAATGTGGAGAACGTCTTGCTCCTTGGCTCTCGCGATGCAAGCTATGGCGACACCATCTCCACCATCTGGAACCACACTGCCGACTATGCGGCCAATGCTCCTGAATACGAATGGAACTATCTGGAACTGGATGCCAACCAAGGCGGTAAGTTGCCAGCTTTCGATGAGGTGCTCGCTTGCTCCGCCGATACGGGTTTCGTGGCACTCTCTAACACAGGCAAATGGTATAAGAGCAAGAACAATGGCTTGACTTGGTATGTGGATTCGCTGGTAACTGTTCCTGTTGAGTTCGCCACAACAGCCCGCTTCGGTTTCTGTCGCGACAAGAACAACTTCTATTGGGTAGTAAGAAATGGTTACGTATGGCGAGGCAGATTCAACAAGGACGGCTGGCGCAAGGAACCAACCATTTTCGAATAATAGCTTCTAATAGCTCTGATGACGGAAACCGATCGTTTTCGATGGAGAAAAATAAAGATTCAGAAATAATAAAATGACGAAGCGCAGTTTGTGCAAACTCTTTTTGCTGCCTCTGCTCTTGACGCTCCCACTCCAAATGCTGAGGGCGCAAGACGACCCGCAGTATCGCCTGGAGATAGGAGCGGGCATCGGAACCGTGGCTTACGAGGGCGACTTGAATGGCAGCATTCTCTCTGGTCTGCAACCGATGGGAGCCATCGTGGGGAGATACAACTTCGACCCCTACAAGGATTTGCGACTCAATCTGGGCTTCGGCAAACTGAAAGGTTCCAACGACAAGGTGGAAACCTATTATCCCGACCTAGATGGAAAGGAATACTCGTTTAGCAACACGCTCGTGGATATGAGTCTCGTGTTCGAGTATAACTTCTGGCCCTATGGAACGGGCAGGGACTATCGGGGAGCCAAGAGGCTGGTGCCTTACATCTTCGGCGGTCTGGGTGCCACCTTTGTGAAAGCGGAGGAGAAGAATGTGTTCACAGCCAATGTGCCACTGGGCATCGGTGCCAAATACAAGGTGAACGAGCGAGTGAACGTCGGATTGGACTGGACCATCCACTTCTCGCTGAGCGACGAGCTGGACGGGGTGAAAGATCCCTATCTCGTCAAGAGCAGTGGCATCTTCAAGAACACCGACTGCTACTCTATGCT
Source organism: Candidatus Segatella papionis (assembly GCA_002297965.1). Taxonomy (GTDB): domain Bacteria; phylum Bacteroidota; class Bacteroidia; order Bacteroidales; family Bacteroidaceae; genus Prevotella; species Prevotella papionis. The sequence continues at coordinate 33,736 of DBLF01000057.1, read as the reverse complement.
CCAGCTATCGATAACCTATAGCTTCAGCGCAAAGTGCAGAACCTGCAACAAGGAAGATTGAAGATATTTGGAAATTATAACAAAATAAAGAATAAGAACTCGTAATAAAGAATATAAGATATGGACAACTTGGATATGAACAGAATACCTGAGCACATCGCCATCATCATGGACGGCAATGGACGCTGGGCAACAGAAAGAGGCAAGGATCGTAGCTACGGTCATCAGGCTGGAGTGGATGCCGTGCGTTGCATCACGTCGGAGTGCACTCGCCTCGGTGTGAAGTATCTCACCCTCTATACATTCTCCACAGAGAACTGGAATCGCCCGGCAGACGAAATATCAGCCTTGATGGGATTGGTGCTGAGTTCACTGGAAGATGAAATCTTCATGAAGAACAATGTACGCTTCCGTGTCATCGGTGATATGAAGCGATTGCCACAGGCTGTGCAAGACAAGTTGCAGGAGACCATGGACCATACTGCCAAGAACGACGCGATGACCATGGTGGTGGCGCTAAGCTACTCTTCTCGCTGGGAAATCATGAAGGCTATGAAGGAGACCGTGAAGGAGGCGATGAAGAATGGCACCGCTAACTACGAGGAGGTGGAGAAACAGCTCACCGAGGAAAACTTTGAGAAGCATCTGGAAACCAACTTCATGCCAGACCCAGACCTCTTGATTCGCACCGGAGGCGAGTTGCGCATCAGCAACTACCTGTTGTGGCAGATAGCTTACTCAGAGCTGTATTTCTGCGACACCTACTGGCCAGACTTCAACGAGGAGTGCCTGCACAAGGCCATCGAGAGCTATCAAGCCCGCCAGCGCCGATTCGGCAAGACTGAGGCGCAGGTGGAAGCCGAGGAGCAAAAATAAGGAGTGACTTCGGGCTAACGAAGAATCTTCGAGAAGAAGAGAAGATAAGATAAAAGACGAAACAAAAAGATACTATATATATAATAAGGTATAAATGAACAAGCTAAGAAAGATTTTCATCCTGCTGTTCGGCATCATGGCGAGTGTGCAGGTGATGGCGCAAGACAAGATTATACATCCAGACATCTCGTACGCCGGAACCCCTCGCACCTTGACCCTGGGAGGTCTCAATGTGTCGGGAGTGGAAGGATACGAAGACTATGTGCTCACCGGAATCTCGGGACTTACCGTGGGCGAACAGATAGAAGTGCCGGGCGACGCCATCACCAACGCCGTGAAGCGCTATTGGAAACATGGACTTTTCTCCAAGGTCTCTATCGCCGCCGACTCTATCGTGGGTGAAAAACTTTATCTGCATATCTATCTCGCCGTGCGTCCTCGCATCTCCGACATCCAATACATCGGACTCAAGAAGAGCGAGCGTGAGGACATGGAGCAGAAGCTCGGTATGGTGAAGGGTACTCAGGTGACCCCTAACATGCTCGACCGTGCCAAGATCCTCGCCAAGAAATACTTCGACGACAAGGGATTCAAAAACGCCGACATCCAGATTAACCAGCGAGACGACGTGGCCAACAAGGGACAGGTGATCCTCGATGTCATCGTGGATAAGAAGCAGAAAATCAAGGTACACCAGATTACCATCGAGGGTAACGAGAAACTCTCCGACCGCAAAATCAAGGGTGGATTCTTTACGAAGGGAGCCTTCGCCAAGACCCACGAGGCTGGCAAGTTTGCCACATTCTTCAAGTCGAAGAAGTTTACCCCTGAGCGATGGAAAGAAGATAAGCAGAAACTCATCGACAAATATTATGAGTATGGTTATCGCGACGCACAGATACTGGAAGACAGCGTGAGCAACTTCGACGAGAAGCACGTCAACGTATATGTGAAGGTAGATGAGGGCAAGCGTTACTTCTTGCGCAACATCAACTGGGTGGGAAACACCGTTTATTCCACCGACTACCTGAATGCCGTGCTCGGCATGAAGAAGGGCGACGTATATAACCAGAAGCTCTTGAACAAGCGTCTCTCCGAGGACGATGATGCTGTGGGCAACCTCTATTACAACAATGGTTACGTGTTCTCTAACATCAATCCTGCCGAGGTGAACATCGACGGCGACTCCATCGACCTCGAAATGCGTGTCACCGAGGGACCTCAGGCTTACCTGAGCCACGTGCGAATCAACGGTAACACCCGCCTCTATGAGAACGTGGTGCGCCGTGAGCTTCGTACCAAGCCGGGCGACCTCTTCTCTAAGGATGCCTTGATGCGTTCGGCTCGTGAGTTGGCTTCCATGGGTCACTTCGACGCAGAGAAGGTGGCTCCAGACGTGAAGCCAAACTATGAGGATGGTACCGTGGATGTAAACTGGAACCTGGAGCAGAAGAGCAACGACCAGATTGAGTTCTCGCTCGGTTGGGGACAGACGGGTGTCATCGGACGTGTGGGCTTGAAGCTCAACAACTTCTCCATGGCTAACCTCTTCAACAAGAACAAGGAGCACCGTGGCATCATGCCTATCGGCGACGGCGAGGTGCTCAGCATCGGTGCGCAGACCAACGGTACTTACTACCAGAGCTACAACGTGAGCTACTCTACCAACTGGTTTGGCGGCAAGCGCCCTATCCAGTTCAGCGTGGGCGCCTACTACAGCAAGAGTACCGACGTATCGAGCAACTACTACAACAGTGCCTACATGAATAACTATTATAGTTATATGTATGGCTACGGCTCTAGTTATTATAACAACTACGAGAACTACTACGATCCAGATAAGTACATCCAGATGGTGGGTGTGAGCCTCGGATGGGGTAAGCGCCTCCGTTGGCCAGATGATTACTTCACGCTGTCAGTGCAGTTGGCTTACCAGCGCTACATGATGAAGAACTGGAGCTATATGCTGATGCAGAATGGTAATGCGAACAACTTGAACATCACCATCGCTTTGAACCGTACCTCTACCGACAACCAACTCTTCCCACGTAGAGGTTCTGAGTTCGAGGCAAGCGTGAACCTTACTCCACCATGGAGTGCATTCGACCACAAGGACTACAAGAACTTGGCAACCAACGCCAACTCTCCAACCTACTCGCAGGAGCAGCAGGAGAAATATCGCTGGATAGAGTACCACAAGTGGAAGTTCAAGGCAAAGACCTACACCGCACTCACCGAGGGTCAGAAGTGCTTCGTATTGATGACCCGTGTGGAGATGGGCTTGCTCGGTGCTTACAACAAGTACAAGAAGAGTCCATTCGAGACCTACTATGTGGGTGGTGACGGTATGAGCGGCTACTCATCTTACTATGGTGAGGAAACCATCGGACTCCGTGGTTACGAGAACGGTTCGGTATCCTATAGCCGTACCACCGGTTACTATGCTTACGCATACGACCGCTTCTCATTGGAGCTTCGCTATCCATTCCTCCTTGGCAACACAACCATCTATGGCTTGACCTTCGTGGAGGCTGGTAATGCTTGGTACGACACCAAGGACTTCAACCCATTCAACATGAAGCGCAGTGCCGGTGTCGGTGTGCGTATCTTCCTGCCAATGGTTGGCTTGATGGGTATCGACTGGGCATACGGTTTCGACAAGGTATGGAACGGAAGCTCATACAAGAGAGGTGGAAGCCAGTTCCACTTCATCTTGGGTCAGGAGTTCTAATGGGATTAGAAGCTAAAAGTTAAGAGTTAGGAGTTTTTTTAAGACAAAACAATTCTTTTAAAACAGACGATTCTTATGAAAAAGATAGTATTGATGCTGATGATGGCTGTAGCAGCCATCTCAGCACATGCACAGAAATATGCATTGGTAGATATGGAGTACATACTCCAAAACGTGCCAGCCTACGAGCGTGCCAACGAGCAGCTGAACCAGGTGAGCCGCAAGTGGCAAGCCGAGGTGGAGGCACTCAATCTGGAGGCTAGCACCATGTATAAGAACTATCAGAACGAGGTGGTCTTCCTATCGCAGGAGCAGAAGAAGGCAAAGCAAGATTCCATCATGCAAAAGGAGAAGGAAGCCAGCGACCTCAAGAAGAAGTACTTTGGCCCTGAGGGCGAGCTTTACAAGAAGCGCGAGGCACTGATGGGACCTATCCAGGAGGAAATATACAACGCCGTGAAGGAAATCTCCGACCTGCGTGGCTATTCGCTCGTGCTCGACAGAGCCAGCAACAATGGCATCATCTTTGGCTCCCCAAAGATAGATATTAGCAACGAAGTGCTCCAAAAATTAGGTTATTCCAAATAATAGTTGTATATTTGCAGCCGAAATGGGGAGGGTGGACATCTTTGGCTCGCCCCGACAAGTTTATAAAAACAGAAAATAATAATTAAAACGAATAGACAGAAATGAAAAAGCTTATTTTAATGTTGATGCTTTGCGCACCAATGACAATGATGGCACAGAAGTTCGGTAAGGTGAACACTCAGCAGATTATGCAGTCTTTGCCAGACGTAGCCAAGGCCAACGGCGAGATGGAAGCTCTCCAGAAGCAGAAGGAGAACGACCTCAAGGCTATGCAGGACGAGTTGCAGCGCAAGGCCGACGAGTATCAGAAGGGCGCTAGCACCATGGCTGCAACCATGAAGCAGCAGAAGGAGACAGAGCTTCAGAACCTCCAGCAGAAGATTCAGCAGGCTTACCAGGACGGTCAGCAGGAGTTGCAGAAGAAGAGCAGCGAGCTGATGCAGCCTATCGTAGCCAAGGTGCGCACTGCCATCGAGGCTGTGGGCAAGGCTGGTAACTATACTTTCATCTTCGAGGATGGCGCAGCAGTATATACAGGCACCAACGTAGTGGATGTTACCAAGGAGGTGCAGGCTAAGATTAAGTAATTTAATTGCCGAACTTAGGTTATATTAGGTTATATCTAAAGCTCCGCAAATCTAGTTATCAAAATATGGGTAAGGGCAGGCACAAGTGCTTGCCCTTATTGCTCATCTGTCACATTTGTACAATTATATATAATAAGGTATCACGCATCATGAAAAAGAATCTCTTGTTTTTGGCTTTCGCTCTTGTTGCGCTTACAGCTTCTGCCCAGCAACCAGCGGACACCCAGGCTCAGCCAGCGGCTGCCACTGCAGCTCAACCAACTTTGCGATTTGGCTACTTTAGTTTTGAACAAGTCTTTCATTCCATGCCTGGTTACACGATAGCCAAGCATAATATGGACGAACTTCGTGCAAAATACGATGAGGAGACCAAGCGCGTGGAGACAGAGTTCAACACCAAATACGAGGAGTTTCTCGATGGGCAGCGCTCTTTCGCCAAGACTATATTGGAGAAGCGGCAGGCAGAACTGCGTGAGATGATGGAGAAGAACGTGGCGTTCAAGGCTGAGGCGGCACGACTCCTGAAGCAGGCAGAGGACGAGGCTTACGCTCCACTCAAGGCGAAGGTCAACGAGGCGGCTCAACAGATAGGCAAGGAGAAGGGATTTGCCTTCATCATCAATACCGACAACAATGCCACTCCTTATCTCAGTGCAGAGATGGGAGAGGATATCACAACTTTGCTGGAGGAGAAGCTGAAATGATGTTGCCACAGAATCCCGGACCTATCGGAATCTTTGATTCTGGATATGGAGGCTTGACCATCCTGCATGGTTTACGCCAGGTGTTGCCACAATATGACTATATGTACTTGGGCGACAATGCCCGTGCCCCATACGGCTCGCGCTCGTTCGAGGTGGTGTATAAGTTTACCCGCCAAGCCGTGCTGAAGCTCTTTTCCATGGGGTGCCATTTGGTAATCCTGGGTTGCAATACGGCTTCTGCCAAGGCTTTGCGCTCCATCCAGCAGCGAGACATCCCGGAATGGGATCCCGAGCGTCGTGTGCTGGGCATCATCCGCCCTACGGCAGAGGTGATAGGCACGCTTACCAAGTCTCGCCACGTGGGTATCCTCGCTACCGAGGGAACCATCAAGAGCCAGAGCTACAAGATGGAGATAGGCAAGCTATGGCCCGACATCAAGGTGAGCGGAGTGGCTTGTCCGCTTTGGGCTGCCATCGTGGAGGCCAACGAGGCTGACAGCCCTGGTGCTGATTATTTCGTGAAGAAACGCATCGACCAGCTGATGCGTAAGGATGAGGACATAGACACCATCATCCTGGGTTGTACCCACTATCCACTGCTCATGAGCAGCATCGTGAAGAATCTTCCCGATGGTGTGAGAGTGGTTCCGCAGGGACAGTATGTGGCCAATAGCCTGAAGGATTACCTCAAGCGACATCCACAGATGGAGCAAATGGTAACCAAGGGAGGCGGCTGCAGATATCTCACCACGGAGAGTGAGGATAAGTTCAAGGAATCGGCGTTGATATTCCTGCACGAGCAGGTGGATGTTACGCACGTCGATCTTGAAGGATAATGTTTAGTAAGTAATATTTTTAATGTGTAGTTGCTGGTTAAGGCAGCTTCATTCTAAATTTTCAGATTATGCAAGAAACAAGACAAAACCGTATATCTAGACTCCTCCAGAAGGAGTTGAGTCTTATTTTCCAGTCACAGACCCGCATGATGCACGGCGTGATGGTAAGTGTTACCAAGGTGAGAGTAAGTCCAGACCTCAGTATCTGCACGGCTTATCTCAGTGTGTTCCCATCCGAGAAGGGTGAGGAAATCCTGAAGAACATCAATGCCAACGAGAAGACCATCCGTTATGACTTGGGCAAGAAGGTGAGAAACCAGTTGCGCATCATCCCGGAGCTTCGCTTCTTTATCGACGATAGCCTGGACTACTTGGAGCGCATCGACGAACTCTTGAAAAAGTAAAAAGGCTTTTAAAGGTAAGAAAGATAAGATGAATTTTCCGTTCTTTATTGCTCGCAGGTATCTTTTCTCCAAGAAGAGCACGCACGTCATCAATGTGATTAGCTCTATCTCGGTGATAGGTGTGGCGGTGGCTACGATGGCACTGGTCATCGTGTTGAGTGTCTTCAATGGTTTCCACGACTTGGTGGCTACGCTCTTCACCAGTTTCGACCCACAGCTCAAGGTGGTTCCGATGGAGGGAAAAACTGCTCCTGCCGACGACCCGATACTCACGCAAATACGCCAACTGCCACAGGTGGATGTCGCTACTGAAACCGTGGAGGACCAAGCCTTGGCTATCTATGACAACCGTCAGGCGATGGTGAAAATCAAGGGCGTGGACGATAACTTCTCTGAGTTGTCGCACATCAATGACATCCTGTATGGCGATGGTACATTCTCGCTCCATGCTGCCAATCTGCAATATGGTACGGTGGGCATTCGCCTGGCCCAGACACTTGGCATCGGTGCGAAATGGGATGGATTCCTAAAGATTTACGCTCCGAAGAAAGAGGGACAGCTCGACATGATGAACCCAGGCGATGGTTTCGTAGCCGACTCGCTCAACTGCCCAGGTGTTCTCTTCGCTGTGAAGCAGTCGAAATACGACAAGAATTACATTATCACTTCCATCTCCTTTGCCCGAAACCTCTTCGGGCAGCAAGGCATGCTTTCCGACTTGGAGATTCGCCTGAAGCCAGGCAGCGACTTGGATGCCGTAAAGGCGGAGATGCAGAAGATTGCGGGCACGAAATACAAAGTACAGGATAGGTTCGAGCAGCAAGAAGACACCTTCAAGATTATGTCGATAGAGAAGTTGATGGCTTATATCTTCTTGACCTTCATCTTGGTGGTGGCTTGCTTCAATATCATCGGCTCTCTCTCGATGCTTATCATCGACAAGAAGAACGATGTGGTGACGCTGCGCAACTTGGGTGCCAC
>DBLF01000057.1:13397-25945 GCA_002297965.1 Candidatus Segatella papionis | reverse complement strand
ATCGGCTTGGGCTTGTTGCTCTGTTGGCTCCAGCAACAGTATGGTTTCGTTCGCCTGGGCGATTCTGAAGGCTCGTTTATCGTAGATGCTTATCCGGTAAGCGTGCATTATATGGATGTGGCTATCATCTTCGTCACGGTCATCGCCGTGGGATGGCTTGCCGTTTGGTATCCTGTAAGGGCTTTGAGCAAGCGATTATTGAGTTAGGACTGAAATAGAAACAGAAATCCCCCGCCAAAGCTGGTGGGGGATTTCTGTTTCTATTTCTTTCTTATCAGTGTGAGTCCGTCTCTCAATGGCAGAATCACTACTTCTACCCTAGGGTCACTGGCAATCAAGTCGTTGAAAGCACGGATACCTTTAGTTTGTTGGTCGCGGTCGTAGGCTGGGTCGATGACGTGCCCATCCCAAAGCGTATTGTCTGCCAGGATATAGCCGCCTGGATTCAGAATGCGCATGACCATCTCGTAGGTCTCGATGTAAGTACGCTTGTCGCCATCCACGAAAGCCATGTCGAACATTACGTTCAGCTTGGGAGCCTCGACATTGGCGTCCCCAATGCGGAAGTCTATCTTGTTGGCAACTTCCGAACCTTCTATCCACGGACGGGTGAAGTCTTCCATCTCGTCGTTAATCTCGAAGGTGTAGAGCTTGCCGCCTTCTTGCAGTCCTTGTGCTAGGCAGATGGCACTGTAGCCACTGAAGGTTCCCACTTCCAAAATGTTTTTGGGGCGTATCATCTGTACCAACATCTTGAGCAGCCTTCCTTGGATGTGACCGCTGGCCATACGCCCATGGATGGTGTGGATGTTGGTGGCACGATAGAGACGGTAGAGATAGTCGCCCTCCGGCTCGATGTGTTGGCAGATATACTGGTCTATAAGTTCTGTCTCAGTCATATATTAAGTTCAATCTCAGTCATATATGTACTATCTTCGTCATATATGTTCCTATCTTCGTCCATATATAGTGAAGAGTTTTTAAATACGGAGTAAAGATGTAGGGACTATTCCTGCTCTTCCTTCTGGGCGAGGATACCTGCGATGGCAAGGTCGTAAGAGGCGAGGCCAAAACCGCAGATTACCCCCAGACAAGCGCAAGAGATATAAGAATGATGGCGGAACTCCTCGCGCTTGTGGACATTGGAGATGTGAACCTCTACGCAAGGACACTTCAAGCTGCGGATGCAATCTTGCAAGGCGATGCTGGTATGAGTGTAGGCACCAGCGTTGAGCACCACACCATCGTAAGAAAAACCAACTTCCTGCAATTTGTTGATCAGTTCGCCCTCAATGTTGCTTTGGTAATACTCTATCTCCACGTCAGGATATTTAGCCTTCAGCTTAGGGAGATAGCTTTCGAAGGAATTGCTGCCGTAAATTCCTGGCTCACGAACCCCCAGGAGGTTCAAATTAGGACCATTAATAATTTGTATCTTCATAATCAATCGTTTTTATAAGTCTGTGTCATTTATTTTTTGTATCTTTGCAGTGCAAAGAAAATGCAAACGAGCGCAATGAAAGATTGCTTTCAAATTGCCGAGTGCAGCTTTTCTTCTGCAAAGGTAACAATAAATTAGGAAACAGACAAAAAAAAGAGAGAAGAAAATGGCAAATGACATTGTCAAAAACTATATGAGGTACCTTAAGTTGGAACGAAACTATTCGCCCAACACGCTGGAGGCGTACCATCGCGACTTGAGTTACCTCATAGAATATGCCGAGAAGAACGATGTGGCTTTGCTCGACATGAAGCTGGAAGACTTGGAGAGCTTTTCGGCTAGTCTGCACGACAGAGGAATCGTTGCTCGCTCGCAAGCTCGCATCCTGAGTGGCGTACGCTCCTTCTATCGCTTCCTGGTACTGGATGACTATCTGAAAGACGATCCTACGGAACTTCTGCCCTGGCCTCGTTTGGGTGAGCATCTGCCAGAATACCTTTCGGTGGAAGAGGTGGATATGTTGGAGGCTGCCATCGACCTCTCTAAATGGGAGGGACAGCGCAACAAAGCCATCATAGAAACCTTGTTTTCCTGTGGGTTGCGTGTGTCTGAGTTGGTTAACCTAAAGATAAGCCAGGTGTTTGAGGATGAGAAATTTATCAGAGTGCTCGGCAAAGGCAGCAAGGAACGGCTGGTGCCTATCTCCGACAAGGCGTTGAAGGAAATCCATTTGTGGTATTTCGACAGAAATCTGATGAAGATAAAGCCAGGTGAGGAAGACTATGTGTTTCTGAACCGTCGTGGTGCTCACCTCACCCGCAACATGATACTTATTATGATTAAACGTACGGCAGTGGAAGCGGGCATCAAGAAAACCATCTCACCCCATACGCTGAGGCATAGTTTTGCCACGGCATTGCTCAAGGGAGGAGCCGACCTAAGAGTGATTCAGGCGTTGTTGGGGCACGAGGACATTGGCACCACGGAAATCTATACGCATCTTGAAACTTCTGACCTTCGAAAGGCTATTTTGGAGCATCATCCACGTAATATCAAGTATCGCAAAGAGAATAATCTGTGATTCAGCTATAAATGGGAGGATATTCGCGGGGAAAAGTTCTATTTTTCAATCGAAAATGGCTGAATCTGAAAAAAAATGCGTAACTTTGCAGCCGCAAAATAAGGAATAGCAATAAATAACAGAAAATAAGGAAAAATATGGCATATTTGTTTTCATCAGAATCAGTATCTGAAGGACATCCAGATAAAGTGTCTGACCAGATTTCAGACGCATTGCTCGACCAGTTCTTGGCCTATGATGACCATGCGCATTGTGCAATCGAGACATTCTGCACTACAGGTCAGGTAGTCATCATGGGTGAGGTTCGCTCCAATGTATATGTAGATTTGCAGACCATCGCTCGCAAGACCATCAAGAAGATAGGTTACACAAAGAGTGAGTATCAGTTTGACGGTGACTCTTGTGGTGTGCTCACCGCCATCCACGAACAGAGCGACGACATCAACCGTGGCGTGAGCCGTGAGGAGGACGAGAACCAGGGCGCTGGCGACCAGGGTATGATGTTTGGTTACGCTACCAATGAAACCGACAACTATATGCCTGTTTCTTTGGACTTGGCGCAGCTGATAATGCGAGTCCTTGCAGACATCCGCAAGGAGGGCAAAGTAATGACTTATCTTCGCCCAGACTCCAAGAGCCAGGTAACCATCGAATACTCAGACGACAATATTCCACAGCGCATCGACACCATCGTGGTTTCTACCCAGCACGACGACTTCATCAAGAAGGCAAACGGAGAGGACGACGACGAGGCTATGTTGGCAAAGATTCGTGAGGATGTACTCAATATCTTGATTCCTAGAGTGAAGACGCACTTGAGCGACAAGGTGTTGGCTCTCTTCAATGATGACATCAAGTATTTCGTGAATCCAACCGGTAAATTCGTCATTGGTGGTCCTCATGGAGACACGGGCCTTACAGGTCGTAAGATTATCGTGGATACATACGGCGGCAAGGGTGCCCATGGTGGTGGTGCCTTCTCTGGAAAAGATTCCAGCAAGGTGGACCGCTCTGCTGCATACGCAGCCCGTTACATCGCCAAGAATATGGTGGCAGCAGGTGTTGCCGACGAAATGTTGGTACAGGTGAGTTATGCTATCGGTGTGGCTGAGCCTGTGAGCATCTATGTAAATACATACGGAAGAAGCCATGTGAATATGACCGATGGCGAGATTGCCAAGAAAATCGCCGAAATGTTCGATCTTCGTCCTAAGGCTATCGAACGCCAGTTGAAACTGCGCCAGCCGATGTTCTTCGAAACAGCTGCTTACGGACACATGGGACGCAAGAACGAGGTGGTGGAGAAAACTTTCACCAGCCGCTATCACGAGGCAAAGACCATGAAGGTAGAACTCTTCACATGGGAGAAGCTCGACAAGGTAGAGGACATCAAGAAAGCATTCGGGCTTTAAGAACAAGAAGGTGCTCGGACAATAAAAAAAGATATAATAAAAAGAGAACTTTTCCTTAGAGAAACGGATATAAGAGAATGGTGCAGCAAGCAGATTCGATACATACAGAATTGGAGGATGGCGCAGAACAACAACTGTCGCCTAGCCGACAAAATCATAGCAGCCAACTCACGCCCAAACAGGTGCTGAGTTGGCTGCCTAAGAATGCAACCCCTGCCCAGCAAGATTCGATGATCAGGGCACACATCAAGCCTAGCGAGATACACTGGAGCGGGATGCCCGATACCTTGCACCTGCCAGGACAAAAGGCAGGAAAAAGCTTCCGGGATGTGAGCTTGCCACAATACTATCGCGAGTCGTTCTTTTCGAGAGACTCGCTTTTCCATCCGGAATTGAGGGGTGGGCGACTCGGCGTGGCGGGTGACCCTGTGCCTTATGCGGTGGCAGGTGATAATTTTATTACCTCGTTGCTGCTGTTATGTTTCGTGTTGGCATGCGTGGCTTTTGCCAAGTCGAAGCACTTCATCATACGCCAGGCGAAGGCTTTCTTCCGCACACAGCGTGAGGGTACTACGGTGATTACAGAGACCAGCTCGGAGGTTCGCTTCCAGTTCTTCTTTGTGTTGCAGACCTGTCTGCTGATTGCCATTGGGTATTTCATTTATTCCAAGGCTTCCATTAGCGATACGTTTATCATCGAGCAGAACCTTGTGATTAGTATTTATGCAGGATATGTGATGGGGTATTGCCTACTCAAAGCATTGCTTTATTCCATATCGGGATGGGTGTTCTTTGACAAGAAAAAAAATGAACAATGGCTGAAGGCTTACCTCTTCCTCCTGTCGTGTGAGGGTGTGTTGTTGTTCCCAGTGGTTATGCTACTGTCTTACTTCGACTTATCGCTACATGTGGCAGTGATATACACCATAATAGTGCTCATATTGGTGAAAATATTGTCATTTTATAAGAGTTATCTTATCTTTTTTAAAAGAAATGGCTTGTTTTTGCAGATATTTTTGTACTTTTGTGCCCTCGAAGTGGTACCGTTGTCTGCCCTATGGGGTGGATTAGTATTAATCAGTCATTATTTGAAAATAAACTTTTAAGACAAGATGATTAAAAAGATTTTAGTTTCTCAGCCAAAACCAGCTAGCGAGAAATCTCCTTACTATGATATCGAGAAGGAGTATGGAGTAGAGTGTGTGTTCCGCCCATTCTTCAAGGTTGAGGGACTTACAGCGAAAGAATTCCGTCAGCAGAAGGTAAATCTGCTTGACTACACTGCAGTTGTTTTTACATCTCGCCATGCAGTAGATAATTACTTCAAGTTGGCAAAGGAAATGCGTATTACCATCCCTGAGGACATGAAGTATTTCTGTGTGATTGAGACAATCGCACTCTACATCCAGAAATATGTGCAGTACCGCAAGCGCAAGGTGTTCTTCGGCGATACTGGTAAGATTGATGGACTGATGGCACAGATGACTCGTCACAAGACCGAGAAATATCTTGTTCCATTAAGCAGCGTTCATAATGATGACATTAAGAATCTTCTCGACGAAAAGAAGCTGAAGCATACTGAGTGCGTGATGTATCGCACGGTAAGCAATGACTTCACAGAAGAAGAGGTGAAGAATTTCGATTACGATATGATGATTTTCTTTAGCCCTACAGGTGTAAAGGCGTTGAAGAAAAACTTCCCTGACTTCAAGCAGGGTGACATTGCGCTCGGTGCATTCGGTCCTGCTACCGTGAAGACCATTCAGGACGAAGGACTTCGACTCGACTTGGAGGCTCCTACCAAGGAGTTCCCTTCTATGACTGGAGCACTGAAGGAATATCTGAAGCGAAATAATAAATAAAGAACAAAATGATGTTGACAGAGATAGACTACACTTTCGGAAAGAAAGAGCATCTGTGTAAGCGAATGCTCATAGACAAGCTCTTTAGCGGCAAAAGTCGTGCTTTGACGGCTTGGCCTTTGAAGATGGTGTATCTAGTTGTTGACAGAAACAATGAGCAGGATGCACCTGTAGAAGTGTTGATAAGCGTATCGAAGCGTTTCTTTAAGAGAGCGGTGAAACGTAATCGGGTGAAGCGACAGATACGCGAAGCTTATCGCAAGCAAAAGCTGGCTCTATTGGAGCGAATGAATCTGATGCCCGATAAACAACTGTTGCTTGCCGTGATTTGGCAAGATGACAAGTTGCATGATTCGGCAGAGATAGATGCCAAGATGCATAAAAACTTGCAACGGTTGGTGGAAAAACTATGAAATGGCTTCGTATCGTTTGGCATTGCATAGAGAAGGTGCTGACTTGGATGTTGGTGCTCCCCATCCTGTTCTATCAGAAGTGCATCACTCCTTATACGCCTCCATCTTGCCGATTTCAGCCTACATGCTCAGAGTACGCTCGTCAGGCTATCTTGAAGCATGGACCTTTTAAGGGCTTGGCTCTGGCTATCTGGCGAATATTAAGATGCAATCCGTGGGGCGGTTCGGGTTACGACCCCGTGCCGTAAGTTCCGATAGCGTTTCGGGTCCCATATATAATACATTATTATATAATATATAAAAGAAACTCATTCGATGGCAAAAAACTTTGTTGAAGAATTGAAATGGCGTGGTATGCTGGCGCAGATGATGCCAGGTACTGAGGAATACCTCAACACCCACATGGTGTCTGCCTATCTCGGAACAGACCCTACTGCAGACTCTCTGCACATCGGTCACCTTTGTGGTATCATGATGTTGCGCCACTTGCAGCGTTGTGGCCATAAGCCTTATCTGCTCGTTGGTGGTGCCACGGGTATGATTGGCGACCCTTCTGGCAAGAGCCAGGAGCGTAATCTTCTCGACTCTGAGACTCTCTATCATAACCAGGAAGCTATCAAGAAGCAGGTGTCTAAGTTCCTCGACTTCGATGGCACTGAGCCTAACAAGGCTGAGCTTGTCAACAACTACGACTGGATGAAGGACTTCACTTTCCTTGATTTCGCCCGTGAGGTGGGTAAGCATATCACCGTCAACTATATGATGGCAAAGGACAGCGTGCAGAAGCGTTTGAATGGTGAGGCTCGTGATGGTTTGTCTTTCACCGAGTTTACTTATCAGTTGCTTCAGGGCTACGACTTCCTCTACCAGTATCAGCACTATGGCGTTCGCCTCCAGCTCGGTGGTAACGACCAGTGGGGTAACATGACCACAGGTACTGAGTTGATTCACCGTACCCTCGGCAATGACGCTGAGTGCTTCTGCCTGACTTGTCCTTTGATTACCAAGGCTGACGGCAAGAAGTTTGGTAAGACAGAGAGCGGCAACATCTGGCTCGACAGAAACCGCACTACTCCATACGCATTCTATCAGTTCTGGCTCAACGTGAGCGACGATGATGCAGAGAAGTACATCAAGATCTTCACCGACCTAGACAAGGAGACCATTGATGCCCTCGTAGAGGAGCACAAGCAGGATCCTGGTCGTCGTGTACTCCAGAAGCGTTTGGCTGAGGAGGTTACTACAATGGTTCACTCCAAGGAAGATTTGGAGATGGCTATCGCTGCCAGCAACATCCTCTTCGGTAAGGCTACCAAGGAGAATCTCGCCCAGCTTGATGAGGCTACCTTGAACGATGTGTTCGCCAATGTACCTCATTATGACCTCGACAAGAACTTGCTCGGTGGCACAGCTGTAGATCTCTTCAACCAGGAAGGCATGCAGATTTTCCCAAGCAAGAGTGAGATGCGTAAGCTCGTCAAGGGTGGTGGCGTATCGCTCAACAAGGAGAAGCTCGCAGCTTTCGACCAAGTTGTGACAGCCGATGACCTCATCGACGGCAAGTATCTCTTGGTACAGAAAGGTAAAAAGAACTACTTCTTGATTACTGTAAAGTAAGTGGTCGAGAGGTGAATAATAGCTTTTTGCAGCATAAAAGGCTCTCAAAGAGGAGTTTTTTGCACTAAAAATGCAAAAAGTATTGAAAATATTTGGTAGTGGAGAAAAAATCCACTACCTTTGCAGACGGTTTGATTGTCCTATGGTGTAATGGTAGCACTACAGTTTTTGGTTCTGTCAGTGGTGGTTCGAATCCGCCTGGGACAACATATCGCAAATAACCCTTCAAGTCTTCACGGATTTGGAGGGTTGTTTTGTTTTAGGTAGATTCTGTTTATGATGGATAGCCATTGATTCTTCCTTCTTGTTTTTAGGGCGATAGGGGGGAAGCTCTAAGTGCCAAAGACGATTATCATGAAATCCAGAGGGGGCAGGTAATAACATATAACTTGCCTGTGGTATCTATGTTATGCTATCTCCCCATATAGATGAGGCTTCTGCATATATGAAAGATGTTTAATAAGCAAGGAAACGGCAGAAAACGTATGCAAAATGAGAAAATAAGTAAAAAGGTAGCATCTTTCGTATTAATTAAGAACAAGATTCAAAAATATTTTGTATCTTTGCAGAAGATAGGCTGCACTCGGCAAATAGAAAGCAAGCTTTCTTTGTGCTCGTTTGCACTATCTTAGCCATCGGTTCGATAAGCTTTGTGGAGAAGTTATCGGATGAAATGAACAAACAAGGTCAAAACAAATCAAACAATTAACAAAATACAAAAGTATGGACTTTAACAAACTATTCTCATTGGAGGGCAAGGTTGCCCTTGTGACAGGTGCCGCTTATGGTATCGGTTTCGCTATCGCTGAGGCTTACGCCAAGGCTGGTGCTAAGATTGCTTTCAACTGCCGTAGCCAGCATCACATGGATCAGGCTTTGGCTGACTATAAGGCTAAGGGTATTGATGCCAAGGGTTATATCTGCGACGTTACCGACGAGGAGCAGGTGAAAAAGATGGTAGCTGACATCGAGAAGGAACTCGGTGTTATCGACATCTTGGTCAACAACGCAGGTATCATCAAGCGTATTCCTATGACAGAGATGTCTGTGGATGAGTTCAAGCAGGTGGTTGACATCGACCTCACCGCTCCATTCATCGTATCAAAGGCAGTAATCCCTGGTATGATCAAGAAGGGACATGGCAAGATTATCAACATCTGTTCTATGATGAGCGAGTTGGGTCGTGAGACCGTTTCTGCATACGCAGCAGCCAAGGGCGGCTTGAAGATGTTGACCCGCAATATCTGCTCAGAGTATGGCGAGTACAATATCCAGTGCAATGGCTTAGGTCCTGGTTATATCGCAACTCCACAGACAGCTCCATTGCGTGAGCGTCAGGCTGATGGTAGCCGTCATCCATTCGATAGCTTCATCTGTGCCAAGACACCAGCAGGTCGCTGGTTGGAGCCAGAGGAGTTGGAAGGTCCTGCCGTATTCTTGGCATCCGATGCTTCCAATGCCGTGAATGGTCACATCCTCTATGTAGATGGTGGTATCTTGGCTTACATCGGTAAGCAGCCAAAATAAATGCAGCATAGATACAGAATTTTTCTGCGAATAAACTAATAAAATAAACAAACGAAAAAGCCGTTCTTGCACAACTTGTAAGAACGGCTTTTTATACCATAATAGGGCATATCTTGTAAGAAATGACCCTATTATGATTGGAAATAATCTTTACAATTACTTATTGAGAGCATCTGCAAGCTCAGCGCCAGCCTTAAACTTAGCTACCTTCTTAGCCGCAATCTGAATCTTCTCCTTTGTGGCAGGGTTGATGCCCTCGCGAGCAGGACGCTCGTTAACGCTGAATGTGCCGAAGCCAACCAACTGGATTTTGTCACCTGCGATAAGAGCCTCTTTCAAAGCACTTGTTGTTGCATCGAGAGCAGCCTTAGCCTGTGCCTTTGTAATCTCAGCACTAGCTGCAATCTTGTCGATCAATTCTGTCTTGTTCATAATTTTACAATATTAAATGATTAGTAATTTTGTTCTTTTTCCGATTTTTGCTTACAAATATAGTCTTTTCCTTTGAAAGTTCAAATAAAAAAAGGAGAAAAGTGATGAAATTAGTGAAAATTTATTGTAATATGCTCATTTTTTGGTGATTTCACGGATATTTTTAGTAATTTTGCCGTCAAAATACAAATTTAGATTGGTTTATTAATAGAAAAGACAATAAAAGATTATGCGCAATATTCCGATAGTTACAAAGAATCTGCTGATAATAAACGTGGTGGCATTCTTGGTCTGCTTGATGATGGGTTCAAATGCTTCGGGCAGTTATGTGCTCAATGATTATTTAGGACTTCACTTCTTTATGGCATCTGATTTCCACATTTATCAGTTGTTCACTTACATGTTTATGCATGGAGGATTCGAACATATTATCTTCAATATGTTTGCCCTTTGGATGTTTGGTTGTGTGGTAGAACGTGTATGGGGTCCCAAGAAGTTCCTTTTTTATTACATTGTGTGCGGTGTCGGTGCGGGTCTTTTTCAGGAGGCAGCCCAGTATGTAACCTATGTCGTAAAGGATTTGGGGGCTTATCAGTACATCGTGGACCCCGAAGGTGGACGAATGGCTATGGGAGATTATTTGAATCTTTGGACTACTGTGGGAGCATCGGGTGCCATCTATGCTATCTTGTTAGCTTTTGGTATGATTTATCCAAACGAGCGTATCTTCATCTTCCCTTTGCCTGTTCCTATCAAGGCTAAGTATTTTGTTATCGGATATGCTGCCATCGAGCTCTTCTCAGCCATGGCTACCCGAGGTGATGGCGTGGCTCACATTGCCCATTTGGGAGGTATGGTGTTTGGCTTCTTCCTCATTCGCTATTGGCGTAAGCAGATAGAGGGTGGCTATCACAGCTCTTCCACAGCCGATGCCTTTGACAAGCTCCGCAATATGTTTGGCGGACGTAATAAGCAGGGAAGACGGAATTTTAACTATACTCGCAATGAAAATTATTCTCGAGATGAAACAACCTATACGACGGATTTCCAAAGAACCGATGAGGCGGAAACTCATAAGAAAGCCAATCAGGCGGAAATAGACCGTATATTGGATAAGATTCGGAGAAGTGGCTATGATAGCCTCACCCAAAAGGAAAAGCAAACTCTCTTCGATCAAAGCAATAAATAAAACCAATTAAGAAAAGACGATTAAGGGCAGAGGTGAATAGCCTCTGCCTGGATAAACGAGATATAGTTCTGTATGTTGAAAGGATTGAAAGATTTTACAGTGAGGATGATAGCGGGAGCCAATGTGGCTACAGTTGTCGTTATGCTGTTGGTGGGGTATTCCGACTTGTTGAATCCCCTGCATTATCCTGCTTTTTCTAATGCGGGACTGCTTTTTCCTGTCTTCCTTTTGATAAATTTAGGCTTCCTTGTGTTTTGGCTTTTGTTTCGTGCCAAATATGCTGCCATCCCAGTGTTGGGGCTCTTGGTGGCATTCGTGCCAGTGCGCCAATATATGCCTATCAATGTAAAGGGAGAAGCACCGAAAGGTAGCATCAAGGTCTTGTCGTACAACACTTGGAACTTCGGTGACCAGACTGAAGATGATGAAGGACACAACATCTGTTTGGAATATCTCCAAGAGCAGGATGCAGATATTGTCTGCTTACAGGAAGCGATGCCAAATAATAAGAATATCCAGCAGATAGACAGTATGTTGAAGCCAATGTATGCCTATTGCGACACTACACGACATCCGAAGGGAGGCAACTGCCTGATGGTGCTCAGTAAGTTCCCGATTCTTTCCAAGGAGCTGATTCCTTATGAGTCGGATGGAAATATGAGCGTGGCTTATCGTTTGAAAATTAAGAATAGGATTGTGCTTCTCATCAATAATCATTTGCAAACTACCGGTTTGAGCTTGGAAGACAGAAAACAGTTTAAGAACCTTGTCGTGGGTAAACTGCAGGTGGATACTGCCGAGCAAACGTCCAAGCTCTTGGTGGTGAAACTGGCCGAGGCAACGAGAAAGCGTGCGCCTCAAGCAGAAGCTGTGGCGAAGTATATCGAACGGCATAAGGCTATGAGCATCATTCTTTGCGGCGATTTCAACGATGGTCCTATCTCTTATACCCACCACACGATAGCTAAAAATCTGACTGATTGCTATGTGGAGAGTGGCAATGGTCCTGGAATCAGCTACCACCATAGCGGATTCTTTGTACGCATAGACAACATCATGTGTTCCAAGGATTGGGAGCCATACGAGTGTAAGGTTGATGATAAAATAGCGGTTTCTGACCACTATCCCATCATCTGTAAGCTAAAAATGCGCCCTAAACATCAAAAATAACGCTAATTATTCTTATATAAGAAAAAAAATGCGTATTTTTGCACGTCATTATGTAGGTAATGATGGAACATTACGCTGAAAATAAATAAATTAATAACAATAAATAGAAATGCAAAACAAAGGAATTGTAATTTGTGTAGCCGTCTTACTGACACTCGCAAGTATCTTCTATTTGTCGTTCTCGTTTGCCACACGTTACTATGACAGCGAGGCTGCAAAATTGAAAGACCCTATTGCACAGCAGGATTATAAGGATTCTGTGAAGTACTTAGGCGTTTATTCATACCAGAACTGCTTGGAGACTCAGATTGGTCTCGGACTTGACCTGAAGGGCGGTATGAACGTAATCCTTGAGATTTCTGTACCTGATGTACTTGAAAACCTTGCCGATCACAAGACCGACG
>DBLF01000057.1:6449-13330 GCA_002297965.1 Candidatus Segatella papionis | reverse complement strand
GTGACTTCGTGTCACTTTTCATCAACGCTTATCACAAGAGCGCACCTGGTCATAAACTAGCAGAGGTGTTCGCAACCCAGCAGTTGCAGGGCAAGGTTTCTCCTCAGAGCAGCGATGCCGAGGTGGAGAAGGCTATCCGTGCTTCTGTGCAGGATGCTATCGACAACTCATTCAATGTGGTTCGCACTCGTATCGATAAGTTCGGTGTAGTTCAGCCTAACATCCAGAAGTTGGAAGGTCAGCAGGGCCGTATCATGGTCGAGATGCCTGGTATCAGCCAGCCTGAGCGTATGCGTAAGATGCTCCAGGGTAGTGCTAACCTTGAGTTCTGGGAGACTTATAACTCTGAGGAAATCGCTCCTTACCTCCAGCAGCTCGATACTCGCATCGCCAATGGCGACAACGGCGAGGAGAAGAAAGACTCTGTAGCTTCTGGTTCTGCCGCTGCCAAGAAGCAGGTTGCCAAGGCAGAGCCTAAAAAGGCTGAGACTAAGTTCTCTATCAAGAAGAAGGACGATGTCGCTGAGAATGTTGGTGAGGAGGCTCAGAATGCAGCTGCCATCAAGGCTCATCCATTGTTGGCTCGTTTGCAGCTCGGTGGTGGCTTGAGCACAGTAGGTTATGCTAGCGTTCGCGATACTGCCGCTATCAACAAGATTATCTACTCTCAAGTTGCTAAGCGTGTATTGCCATCAGACTTGAAGCTCCTTTGGAGTGCTAAGCCAGCCGATGGTATCAAAGCAAAGAATATCTATGAGCTTCATGCCTTGAAGGTGACTACCACCACAGGTCGTGCTCCTTTGGAGGGTGATGTAATCACCGATGCCAAGGACGAGTTCGACCAGATGGGTTCTCCAGTGGTAAGCA
Source organism: Candidatus Segatella papionis (assembly GCA_002297965.1). GTDB lineage: Bacteria > Bacteroidota > Bacteroidia > Bacteroidales > Bacteroidaceae > Prevotella > Prevotella papionis. The sequence goes on along the minus strand of DBLF01000057.1, from coordinate 12,463 downwards.
TGAAGATGAATACAGAGGGCGCACGCAAGTGGGCTCAGATGACCAAGGCCAACGTGGGCAAGGCTATCGCTATCGTATTGGACGGCGTAGTATATTCTGCTCCTCGTGTCAATGGCGAGATTGATGGTGGTAGCTCTCAGATTTCTGGTAACTTCACTATCGAGGATACCAAGGACTTGGCTAATACTTTGAAGTCTGGTCGTATGCCAGCTCCTGCTCGTATCGTCCAGGAGGAGGTCGTAGGTCCTACCCTCGGTGCTCAGTCTATCCAGATGGGTATCATCTCATTCGTAGTGGCTTTCGTGCTCTTGATGATTTACATGGTGATGATGTACAACATCATTCCTGGTATGATGGCTAACTTGGCTTTGCTCGTCAATGTATTCTTCACACTGGGTATCCTGACGTCCTTCCAAGCCGCACTTACCTTGCCTGGTCTTGCCGGTATGGTCTTGTCGCTTGGTACTGCCGTCGATGCCAACGTGCTTATCTATGAGCGCATCAAGGAGGAGCTTCGCTCTGGCAAGGGTATGAAGCAGGCTGTGGCTGCTGGTTACGGCAACGCTTTCTCTGCCATCTTCGACTCTAACTTGACTTCCTTGATTACAGGTGTCATCTTGCTCGTTACAGGTACTGGTCCTGTTCGTGGTTTCGCTACCACTTGGATCATTGGTATCATCGTGTCATTCTTCACAGCTGTGTTCTTGACTCGTTTGGTTTACGACCACAAGTTGAACCACGACAAGTGGATGCACTGCAAGTTTGATACTCCTATCTCTCACAACTTGATGCAGGGTAAGAAGTACAAGTTCATGTCTATGTACAAGACTACCTTCACCATCACCATCATCGCAGCTGTCGTATTCATCGGTAGCTTCTTCGTACGTGGATTGAGTAAGAGCATCGACTTCACGGGTGGTCGCAACTATGTAGTTCAGTTCGAGAACCCTGTAGAGCCAGAGCAGATTCGCACCGTTCTTGGCGATGCATTTGTCAATGCAGATGGAACAAAGGCTAACACAGGTGCCATTGCCATCGGTACAGATGGTAAGACTATCCGTGTTTCTACCAACTATATGATTGAGAGCAACAGCCCTACCGTTGATGATGAGGCTGAGACTATCCTCTATACCGCTTTGAAGAAGGCAGGTTTGGTATCTCAGAAGAGTGTTGATGCATTCAAGAACCCAGACGTTCGCCAGGGTGGTTCTATCATCAGTAGTACAAAGGTAGGTCCATCAGTGGCTAAGGACATCACGATGGGTGCCATCTACAGTGTGCTCTTCGCATTGATCGCCATCTTCCTCTACATCTTGCTCCGTTTCCGCAACGTAGCATTCTCTGTAGGTTCTACCGTAGCTTTGGCATTCGATGCCTTGACCGTTATCGGTTTCTACTCACTCTTGTGGGGCATCGTTCCATTCTCATTGGAGATCGACCAGACCTTCATCGGTGCCATCCTGACCGTGGTAGGTTACTCTATCAACGATAAGGTGGTTGTGTTCGACCGTATCCGTGAGAACTTGAAGTTGCATCCAAAGGGAGACCGCCAGCAGATCTTCAATGCATCTATCAATGAGACCTTGGCACGTACCATCAATACCTCTACCTCTACATTGCTCGTGTTGCTTTGCATCTTCATCCTCGGTGGTGACAGCATCCGCAGCTTCGCATTCGCAATGATTCTCGGTGTCGTATTCGGTACCTTGTCATCTATCTTCATTGCATCTCCAATGGCTTACATCGTGCTTGGTCGCAAGATTAAGAACGAGGCTGCCGAGGAAGTTGCTGTAGCTGAGGTGAAGTAATATAAATGAAATATTTCTATTCTATGTATTCTTTCTTTATCCGATGAATGTCGGATGGAGAAAGAATATAATAGATGGAAAAGGTATAAAGAAATAAAGGTCGCATCCTATCAGATAGGAGCGACCTTTTATTGTTTCATCATCTAAATGATGGCGATATTAGCGTGGTCCCACCGAGAATCGAACTCGGATCAAAGGTTTAGGAAACCTCCGTTCTATCCATTAAACTATGGGACCTTCCCCTGGTGAATAGGAGGCGTTATCAGCCTCTCTCGCCAATTTGACTGCAAAGATACATCAAATCGTTGACACTACAAAATAAAAAGCTATGTTTTTAACGCTCATCCTATCAAGTTTGCTCACTTTTATGGAGTTGAACTGCGAGAATCTCTTCGATACGAGGCATGATTCGCTCAAAAACGACTATGAGTTCCTGCCCGAAGGCAGTTATCATTGGTCGCCTTATCGCTATTGGGCAAAGCTCAATCATCTGGGGCAAGAAATCGTGGCGCAGGGAGATGTGGTCTCTGCGGCTGTGCCCGATTTCGTAGCGATGTGTGAGGTGGAGAACGATAGCGTGATGTTCGACCTTACCAAGCGTTCCTTGCTTCGTGGTGCAGGATATGAGTATGTGATGACAGATTCGCCCGATGAGCGAGGCATCGACGTGGCACTGATGTATCAGCCTTATTCTTTCCGCCTCCTTCATTCCCATTCCATCCGCATCGTTCGCTTGCCAGATGCTCGTCCTACCCGCGACATACTCTATGCGTCGGGATTGATTATCAGTGGTGATACGTTGCATATCTTTGTGATTCATGCACCCAGTAGGCGAGGTGGAGAACGAGAGAGCCGCCCTTATCGTTTGCAAGTGGCAAGTCAGCTAGGCGCGGCGGTGGATTCCATCTATGCCATCAATGACCATGCGAAGATTATCATTGCAGGCGATTTCAATGATTATCACGATTCGCCAGCCCTGCGAAAGCTTTATGAGCATCGTTTGGTTAATGTCTCTGCCGATGCCAAGGGGAGCTATGGCGCAAAGGCTACCTATCGTTGGCATGGGGAGTGGAGGAGTCTTGACCAGATATTATGTAGCCCTTCGCTTGCTGCCTTGAAAGAAAGTTGCAGAATAGGAGACTTGCCTTTCCTCTTGGAGGATGATGAGAAGTATGGAGGCAAGAAACCTTATCGCACTTATCTAGGACCTAGGTATCTGGGAGGTTATAGCGACCATCTGCCGCTTGTTGCTAGATTTAAGTTATAATGACTTGGTGGGTGAAATGTAAATAAAGGATAGTTGGGATAAAAAAAGTATCTTAGGATACTTGCCCATGTATCTTAGGATACTTGGCAAGGTATCCTAAGATACTTTGCGATGTAACTTAAAGTGCCTGTCACTTTGACCTTTGATGGCTAAGCGATGTCGGCAGTTGATGATTATCCGTAGATTACCTTGCCGTTCTCATCCTCGTAAGGTTCCATAGACTTAGCGTACTGGTTCATGGCACGGAGGCTCATACCCATGGATGAGAAGCCACCATCGTGGAAGAGGTTCTGCATGGTCACCTTGCGGGTGAAATCAGAGAACATCATCACGCAGTAGTTAGCGCAATCCTCAGCAACTGCATTGCCGAGTGGAGACATCTTGTCGGCGAAGTCCATCATGTTCTCGATGTCCTTGATACCCTTGCCAGCTGTTGTGGCAGTAGGACTCTGAGAGATGGTGTTGATGCGGACGTGCTTCTCACGACCGTAGATGTAACCGAAGCTACGAGCGATGCTCTCCAACATACTCTTGGCGTCAGCCATGTCGTTGTAACCGAAGAATGTGCGCTGAGAAGCCACGTAGGTGAGGGCTACTACAGAACCCCACTCGTTGATGGCATCCAACTTCTTGGCTACCTGCAACATCTTGTGGAAAGAGATGGCAGAGATGTCGAGAGTCTTGTTCAAGAAATTGTAGTCGAGGTCATCGTATGTACGATGCTTACGAACGTTAGGGCTCATAGCTACAGAGTGGAGCACGAAGTCGATTTTGCCGCCGAGCTTCTCCTGAGCCTCAGTGAATACCTTTTCCAAGTCCTCAACGCTAGTCGCATCAGCTGCGATGATAGGAGCGTTGATTTGTTCAGCGAGCTTATCCAGCGTACCCATACGCAAAGCCATAGCTGTGTTACTGAGTGCGATGGTAGCACCCTCTTCAGCAGCCTTAACGGCTACTTTCCAAGCGATAGAATCCTCATTGAGGGCACCGAAGATGATGCCACGCTTGCCTTTTAACAAATTGTGAGTCATTGTTATCTTAATACTATATGTTTATACTAACGGCATTCCTATATGCGCTCTATAATAGATATGCATTATATATAATAAGGTGTAAAACCGCCAGTTCCCACCAATGCCGTTGAAATCGTGCGCAAAATTACAAAAAATGTGCAATATACGCAAGTTTTTTGCCGAAAAAGTATCGTAAACGTTTTCTTTCTTGTGATAAATCAAGGAGGAATAACAAGAACGAGAAGCTGTTTTCTTATTGGAAAAGACGTGATAACTTGCCAAAACCTTTAAAAAAACACAATTTTGGCAAGTTATTCGTTTGTATAACTTGCCAAAATCGATTATTTTTAGTAATTTTGGCAAGTTATTTAAAAGATATACATATGGATAAGTTGATTGGTAGGAAACAGGAACAGGCTAAGTTGCAGGCTTGTATGGAGTCTGGACGTTCCGAATTTATCGTTGTTTATGGGCGCAGACGTATAGGAAAGACGTTTCTAGTGAGACGTTTTTTCAGGGATGACTATGCTTTTTCTTTTGTGGGAAAACATGAGATGGGACGTGAGTTGCAATTATCGGAGTTTGCGAAAGCTTTGCAACAATATTCTGGCTCTGCTTTTGTTCCTGTATTAAGGTCATGGACTGAAGCTTTTGATGCCCTTCAAAAACATCTGGAAACATTGAAGCAGAAAGGCAAGAAAGTAGTCTTCTTTGATGAGATGCCTTGGATGGACACTCCCAAGTCCGATTTTGTGATGGCATTGGAAAACTTTTGGAATGGTTGGGCGAATATGCGCGATGATATTCTTTTTGTGGCTTGTGGCTCTGCTACTTCATGGATGGTTGATAAGCTGCTTCATAACCAGGGAGGTCTTTTCAATCGTATTACGCAGAAGATATATCTTCGTCCATTCAATCTCAATGAGATGGAACAATATCTAGATGAAAAACATTTTGGTTGGAATCATTATCAGATAGCTCAATGTTATATGATATTGGGAGGTATTCCTTTTTACCTAACCCTCCTTAATCCCAAGCTCTCGTTGCTTGCCAATATCGACGAACTGTTCTTTGCTGATGCTTATGCCTTGTTGCGTACAGAGTACAATGAGCTTTATGCTACATTGTTCAAACGACCAGAAAATTACCTTTCAGTTATCAGAATCCTCGTAGAGCGTAAGGAAGGGTTCACTCGAAAGGAAATCAGTGATAAGACCAAGTTGGGGGGCGCGGCACTTACGAAAATCCTGACCGATTTAGAGCAGTGTGATTTCATCCTGCCATACGCTCGTTATGGTAATGCCAAGAACAATACGATTTATCGTATCAAGGATTTTTACACCTTATTTTATTATAAGTATGTGAGTGGAGTAGATGCGAAAGACCCGCATCGCTGGACTCATCTTTCTTCCACCCCGCAGGTGGCTAGTTGGCGAGGTTTTAGTTTTGAACTCTTATGTCTTCTTCATTTGGAAGAAATGAAAAAGGCGTTGGGTATTGACAGAATCCTGAATGATGCCAGTGCATGGCGAAGTAAGCAGACTGACAGAAACACGCAGATAGATCTTGTGATTGAGCGTGCAGACCGTTGCATCAATCTTTGTGAGATGAAATTCTCGTCCGGTATGTATGTGATAGATAAGGATTATGAGCAAAAACTAAGAGAACGAATGTCCATCTTCCAAGCTGAGACCAAGACTCGTTGCAGCACTCGTATCACAATGGTAACCACTTATGGTGTTTTGCAGAACAAACATTCAGGTATCGTGAATGATGAGGTAATGCTGGATGATTTGTTTGGTTGAATTTGAAATAAGTAATGGTAAAAAAATAACTTGGTATAAAATTCAGGTAAGCTTCATTTGAAGTTGGAGTAAGGCATGCTTTGATTTCATTTAAGCGTTGTTTGAATTTCTGCCTCGGCAG
>DBLF01000057.1:0-6415 GCA_002297965.1 Candidatus Segatella papionis | reverse complement strand
CCTCGGCAGGGCAGAATGTTGCCCTCCTAGGGGCAAGATGTTGCCCTGTTAGGAGCAGTAAGATGGATATGGAGACGTTCCCAAGATTACATCGCCATATTCGTTTCGGCATATTATACTTTTGCTATTCTACTTCACACTACACCAGAAGTAATATAAAACTCTGATAATTAGAATATTAGATGGGTGTAGTGCTCCTATTCACACTACACCCACACTACACCCATGCTTCACCAAACGCTTTCGTCATCGGGAAAAAGTGTAGTAGGGTGTAGTGTGGGTGTAGTGTCAAAGGTGCCACTGCACTAACCAAATGCCTGATAATCAGATTAATGCGGGTATCTGGTGTAGTGTGTAATAGATTTTGTGAATTTATAGCTTGCCGCCATAGCAGAGATTAGCCGTCTACGTTTTGGTAAGCGTAATGTCCTCTTAAAGTGATTTTGATACAATAGATGCTAATCTTGGAAATATATTAAGCAGCAAAGTCTTTATTTACTGAATATCACGTTCTCCACGTGGTCGTTCAGGTAGATGTTCGCCATGTCGGCGGTCTTGTACCACTTGGGCTTTTCCTTCATATCTTCCGAAATCACTTTTCCATTGATGGTGAAGTTCTCGAAACGGATGTTCTTCACCTTGCGATTCTCGTTATAACCTGCGATGATGCCCATGTTAGGTGTTTCGCCAGTATAAGAGATATTACGCAGGGTGATGTCCTCGATACCACGGCCTGGGGCGGTGCAATACTTCTTGTTGAAGCATACTCGCATATTGAGAATCATTCCTTTTCGGATGTTGTCAATGTGGAAGTTCTCGAAGGTAATACCCTTAACCAAGATGTTGTCGCCATCGTTGATGCCGATGCAGCCTTGGTAGTCTATCTGGTTCTCACAATGCTCCAAGATGTTGATGTCCTTATAGAGTACATTGCTTACTTCCTCCAAGTCAGGTGTCTCGCTGTGCAGACCGATCATGATAGGGTGAGCCACATCAGCCCAATATACGCAATCCTTGATGGTGATGTTCTTGCAACCACCATGGTAGTTCTTGCGGGTGCAGTAGATGGTGGAGCAGTCGTCGCTGGTGCGAGCGAAGAGGTGCTCTTGATGCACGTTGTTGCTGGCGAAGATGTTAAATCCGTCGCCCCAACCATACCAGCTCATCACTTTGGCATTCTTCACGGTAATGGAATCGCTGCCGCCTATTGGTAACTGCGTGGTGAGTGGTCCGTCGATATAGACATTCTTGGAATATCTAACCATGATGCCCTCGTGGTGCCCAGGCATTACGATGCCATGTCCGATAATCTTGACATCTCTCGAACCGTAAGTGGATAGCCACCCCTTGATGACAGCTCCATTATCTATAAATACCGTCTTGCCCGACGCAATATGGATGGAGTCGCCCTTGAAGTCGTGTACGCCCGGTCCGAAGTACATCAAGTCCTTTTTCTTCTTTACCTTAGGCTTTGCCAAAACGTTGTCTGCGAAGATTTGGAGATTCTGGTAGATGTTGCCGTTGATTTCCACGGAGAGGTAGCGAGGGCGGTCGAGAGAGAATGTAAGTGTGTTGCCCTCTTGTGCTGCCTCGATTCCGTAGGAGTTCGGTCGAATCTTATAACTTTTGATATCCTGAGCCAAGCTCTTTACCTGTATTTCTACTTTTCCTTCGAATTCGAGTTTCGCCACGGAGGTTACTTCCACGTTGTGCTTGGCATCTGCCACTCTATCCACCTTGAAGGCGTAAGTGTCGATGTCTTGCCATGCGCCGCCAGCGATGCGAGCCTTCACCTCGAAGTCGTGCTTCAGTTCGATGCCTGTTGGAGCCTTGGCTACCACTAGGCGGTTCTTCACCGCTGCCATATTATCTTTTGCCCCCATACCGAGTGTAAATATACACAATGCTAAGATTATTAATATTTTCTTCATCTTTCTTATAGTTTTTGATGTTTATAATTTTGTTATTTGTTTACCTTTGTTACGAATGTGCTGCTGTATATACTTAGCGAAAACGCAAAAAATGTATTTTTTCTTAAAAAACTTGTTTCTCCAAAGACATCCTGCAGAGCAAGTGTCCAAGCCCAAATCGGGTAAAAAGTATCATTAAATTAGTTCGCAATGAACTTTTAACACTTAATATGTTTGAAAACTCAGAAAAATTGCTTAATTTTGCATCCATAACAGTTACTCTTTAAATCGTTGAACATTTGTTTGTTAGCACCTACAAAGATACAACTTTTTATTGAGAAACTGTTATTTTTACCCCATTATTTTGGGGTGGGAAACTTTAGCGTTTTAAGCTTAAAAAATAGTTGAATTATGCAGATTCAAACCATTTCATTAATAGTACTTTTTGTACTTCTCTTGGCAATGCTTTATATGATACTGACGAATAAAGCATTGCGTAGTCGATTGCGTTCCTCACAGAAAGTGCCACCGCTTTTCTATAAGTTGTTGATTGGGCTTATTGTTTTCTTCTTGGGCATGATAGTTGTTGCTTGGATTGGAGTGGCTTATAGTAATATGTAGATAGAATGAAGATTATAGAAAGTAAGATAGTAGGCAAGAAGAGCCAGGAGGCTTGTGAGGATGGAATGGTCGTAACCGATGATTTCATCGCAGTGATAGATGGAAGCACGAGCAAGACTCCTAAGCATCTCAATCCCGACATGAAGAATGGGCGATACGCCATGCTGCTCATCTCGGAATATATTCGGGAGCAACTGAAAGCGGATGCGTCTGTGGATGACTTCTGTCAGGGGGTGACGGAGTATATATATAATAAGGTGTATCAGCCACTGGGTGTGGCGGAACGATTGGCACAACATCCCGAGGAACGACTCACGGCTTCGGCTATCCTTTATAGCCGGGCAAGAAGAGAGGTCTGGATGGTGGGCGACTGCCAAGCCATCATCTGCGGAAAGCTCTATGAGAATGGGAAACCATACGAGGAGAAGATTGCCCAGAAGCGAGTGGAGTTGATCCTGCAGGGAATGTCGCCAGCTGAGGCTCGTAAACAGATAGAACCGTTGTTGGTAAGAGCGATGTTGGAGGGGCAGAACAAGACTTATACCGTTATCGATGGATTCCCTATCTATCGTGAGGGGGTAAGGGTCGTTCCTTTAAAAATGAAACAGGCTTCAAACGACATTGAAACATACTTAGAAGAGCATTCGAAGCCTATTTCATCTCCCTACGAAGTAGTATTGGCTAGCGATGGATATCCTTTTCTCAAGCCTACACTCGCAGAGAGTGAGGAGGCATTGGCGAAACAAATCGCCAACGACCCTCAGAATATCAAGACTTTTATCGCCACCAAGGGCATTGTGGAAGGAAACAAGAGTTTTGACGACAGGACGTACGTTCGTATAGAAGTGCAAACTTATTGAATAGTTGTAGTGTACTGATTGCTAAGTTGTTATGAAGTCTTATACAGAGATTCGTATAAATTATTAGTCGTGGAAATGTAATAAAATATAGTAGATTTCCACGACTAATAACACTATTTAACGGAGTTGTGGCAATCTTTTCCTATTTATTAGTCATTCTACCAATACGTATAACTCTTCCTTGGTTCGTATTATAGACAGAAAACAAAAAGAAACGACACATGAAACAGAAAGTATTATACATGACTATGACAGCTTGGTTGCTTATCGCTTCCTGCTCCTTGGGTCTTGCCAAGGGCAAGAAGAAGGTGGAAGACCCGGAGATAACCAAGCTAAAGGGGAAGATGGAGTATGTGATGGGCCAAGTGGATAAGCAACCCGATTGGCTCTACTCTCGCCTACAGATGTACTGGAAGACCCATGCCACGGATGCTTATGTGAAAGGAGAGGCTTTCGACCATCCTGGTGGAGAGCGGGCTGCGGAGCCTACCGTGAAGTTTTCGGGATTGAGAGGAATGGAGGCGCAGTATAATCGCCCGAAACTTGAAGACCTCGTGCCATACGATGATGATGAGCAAGGTAATGTTACTTATATTAATCGTTCCACGGGAAAGATGGAAAAGGCGCATCCTTCCAAGACGGGATGCAATATCCAGGGCGTGAACCGCCAGATTATGAGTATTGCCCGTGATGCCGCCCGCATCTATGCCGCCACTGGAGATGAGCGTTACGGCAAGATGGCGGCGAAGGTATTCGATGTCTATATGAAGGGCATCGCTTATCGCAATGTGCCTATCGACCTCAACCATGGTCATCAGCAGACGCTTGTGGGTATGACCACCTTTGAGGTAATTCACGAGGACATTATCAACGAACTTACCGAGATGTATCCGCTTATCAAGAATCTTGTGAAGGAAGACCAACCTATCATCGAGACTGGTTTCAAGAAATGGGCGGAGAATATCATTGCCAATGGTGTGCCTCACAACAACTGGGACTTGTTCCAGGCAGATTTTATCGTGAAGATTGCCTTGGTTCTGCAAGATGACAAGGCGTATGCCGATGGCAAGGGCAAGCAGTATTATCTCGACTATATCGTCAACCAGAACAGTATCCGTCAGTGGAGCCTCACCAAGCTCATCGACTTTGGCTTCGATAAGGATTCCAAAACTTGGTATGAGTCGCCAGGCTATAGCACTACCGTGCTCAATACTCTCTGCGACTTTGCCAATATGCTCGACGAGAAGGCTAACATCGACCTCTTCGCCAAGCGTCCTATTCTAGTAGATGCAGTAAAAACTTCGGCAGAATATCTTTTCCCGAATCGCATGATTGCAGGTTTCGGCGATACCCATCCTAATTATCTCGGTCAAGGAGCAGCTAATAGTATCTTGAAGTATGCCACTCGCCATAAGAACAAGAGCCTCATCTCGGCGATGAATCTCTTTAAGGCTGCCGTGGCTTCGAATGCCCCTCAAACGGCGTTAGAACAATATACGAGCACGATGTTCTATGCGCCGAATGTCTCATGGATTGCAATGCGTACGGGCATGGACAAGCAGCACGACCTCATGGCTTCGCTCAATGGAAGCCTTGGCAACCACGCCCACGCCAACGGAATCTCCTTGGAACTTTATGGAAAGGGTTATGTGCTCGGTCCTGACGCAGGTATCGGCAAGTATCTCTATAGCGGCTTGGACTATTCGGAGTATTATTCCCAAATGCCTGCCCATAATACGGTGGTGGTGGATGGCGTGTCGAGCTATCCTGTGATGATGTCGCAGCATGGCTTCAAGGTCGTCGCCTCCTATCCTGAGGTGAGCGTAAATCAGGTTTCATCCAAGAAACTCTCTGGGCAAAGGATTTCTTATCAGAAGCAAGCCGAAGCGAAAGTAGAGAACCTCGGCAATATGACATACGCTACGGTGAGTTTCATCGAGCCGGAGACCCAGTCGGAGCAGCAACGTACTACAGCCATCGTGAAGACTTCTGCCAGGGGCGGCTATTACATCGACGTTTTCCGTAGCAAGAGAAAGGACGGAAACGACAAGACCCACGACTATTTCTATCATAATCTCGGTCAGGAAATGAAGGTGGTGGATGCTACGACTGATAAACCTTTGCAGATGGCTCCTACAGAAGAACTCGCCTTTGCCGGTGGTCATCTCTATGCTTACTCCTATATATATAATAAGGTGTCGGCAGATATGACTTCTTCCATCAAGACCCAGTTTGTTACGAAGATTACAGATGACAAGGTGGTTGAGGCGATGAATGGTCAGAAGGAGATTACCATGACGATGTGGATGAAGGCGGACGAGAACCGTACCATCTTCAAGGCTCTCTCTCCTGCCAATCTCGAATACGAGCGTATGCCTAACCAACCGTATCATATCGAGAAACAGCCTGTCCTGACTTTCGTGGCTCGCCAGAGGGGCGAGGCGTGGAATCATCCATTCGTCTGTGTATATGAGCCAAGTTCTGATACTGAGCCGGGCGACATTGCATCGGTTGATTACTTTACGCCAAGCGAACAGGGTGCCGTAGGCATTATCGTGAAGCTGAAGGATGGAACGGAGCAACGCATCATTTGCTCAGAGAATGGAAAGGTTAGCCTTGCAGAATAATCTTTTAAGTAATCCCTATAGTGATGTCTTTTCATCGCTATAGGGATTATTTCTTATGTTATTCCTTGATACTTGTATCATTTTCTTAAACATTGGGTATGTGATCTCATCTTATAATGATATCTCACTACGAACCCACTGCAAAACTACAAAATCTTTTCGTAACTCTCGTATAAATGGGGAAAATATTTGCATTTATCATTCGTTTTAAGTAAGAATATCGGGCAATACGTATTATGTACATCAAGGTAATAAACAAAACAACAAGAAATATGAGATACATCAAACGATTGAAGAGCGGATGGCTCCTCGTGCTTTTATTGCTGAACGTAACCTTACAAGTAAATGCTCACCCAGTATTGCAGTCTCCCGACGGCAAGTACAACTTCGTCTTCGA
>DBLF01000037.1:6586-6780 GCA_002297965.1 Candidatus Segatella papionis | reverse complement strand
CTCAACAACATCCATGCCCTCGTTGACATCGACCCCGAACAGGCGAAATACACTATCGAGGTCTTGTCGAAGTTGATGCGTTACGTGCTCTATGAGGGCAACAAGACGATGGCTCCCTTGCAGAAGGAACTCGACTTCATCCGTCATTATGTAGATTTGATGAAGATTCGATATACCGACAAGGTTCGCATCTC
>DBLF01000037.1:2555-6503 GCA_002297965.1 Candidatus Segatella papionis | reverse complement strand
ACATCGTCGGCTCTGAATCTGATGGATATTCAGGTGCCTTCGCTTCTCTTCACCACCTTCGTGGAGAATGCTTTCAAGCACGGCGTGAGTTACCAGCAGGATTCTTTCATCGAGATAAGCGTCCGTGTGGATGAGGCTGCCCATGAGATTTACTTCCTCTGCAACAACAGTCGCAAGCCTGAGGCTGAGGAGAAACGAAAGGGTGGAGTGGGTCTGGAGAACGCCAAGAAACGTCTCGCCTTAATATATGGTGATGAGTATGAACTGAAAATAGATGTAACCCAAGAGGAGTATCGCTTGCTGTTGAGGCTCCCGATTAAATAGGATAGTTTATGATACGAGTATTAGCTATAGATGATGAGCCTTTGGCTCTCCGCCAGTTGGCGGCTTACTTGAAGAAAGTACCTTTCTTCGAATTGGTGGATAGTTGTCAGAGTGCCCTCGATGCCATCAAGGTGCTTGAAGGGCAAGAGGTGGATGCCATCTTCATCGACATCAACATGCCCGACCTCAATGGCTTGGACTTCGTACGCTCTCTGCAGAATCCACCCCTCGTGGTCTTCACCACTGCTTATCAAGAGTACGCCTTGGAGGGCTACAAGGTGGATGCCATCGACTACTTGTTGAAACCTTTCGGCATGGGCGATATTCTTCGGGCTGCCGACAAGGTGAAGCGGCAGTATGACTTGATGCATACTGCCAGTCTCTCGCCAGCCGACGAGGATGACGCCCTTTTCCTCAAGACGGAATACAAGGTGGTGCGCATTCTAATCCACGACATCATCTATGTGGAGGGAATGGCGGAATATCTTCGCATCCATCTCGCAGGACAAGACAAGCCCATCGTGGTCTTGCTGAGCATGAAGAAGATGGAGGAGCGTTTGCCTTCGCCAGATTTCATGCGCATCCATAAGTCTTACATCATCAATCTCCATCATATCGCCGAAATCAACAAGAGTCGGGTGGTGCTGGACAATGAGAAAGACATTCCGATAGGGGATAGTTATCGGGAAAAACTCAACGACTACATCAACCAAAAGTTTTTGGGGAAATAGTGGGCTTGGGTTTATTTATACCCCTTCGGGACTGTTTCGGGCATTAAAGCAAGAATATTTTGGGAAAATTTGCTTGTTTCGATAAAAAGTCGTAATTTTGCATTCGAATTGCAAGATGTAGTCTTGTAAACCTCATCGGAGGGTCTTGTGCAAAGAAGGCTGGATAAGATGACTGGGTAAAACCATCTGTCTCTTATCCAGCTTTTTTTATTATTCATAGGCCCTGAGTGAAGGTGGTTTTGAACATTATTTGTACTAATTGTTGAATATAATATATAATAAGGTAACAAGAAGAAAGAAAAATGAATAGAAAAGACTTGACGCAAGGCAGTATCTTGGGCAACATCATGACATTCTCGTTGCCCTATATCCTTGCTTACTTTTTGCAAATCCTCTATGGATTGGCCGACTTGTTTGTCATTGGTCGCTACTGTGATGTGGATAGTACCACGGCGGTGTCTAACGGAGCACAAGTGATGTATCTCGTTACTTGCGTCGTCATCGGACTGGCGATGGGAACCACCGTGAAGACTGCCCATGCCATCGGAGCAAAGGATAATCGCAGGGCAGCGCAGATTATCGGCAACACGGCCACGATGTTCTTGGGATTGAGCCTCGTGCTTGCCGTAGGATTGCTGGCTTTCAGGAACGGCATCGTCTCGCTGATGGATACACCGATGGAAGCCGTGATGGGAACGAGAGATTATCTCACGGTGTGCTTCATCGGCATTCCTTTCATCATGGCTTACAATATCATCGCCTCCATCTTCCGAGGGTTGGGCGACTCGAAGAGTCCGATGTATTTTGTGGCAGTGGCTTGCGTGGTGAACATCATCCTCGATTTCTTCTTCATCGGTTATCTTGGGTGGGGACCTGTGGGGGCTGCCTTGGGAACCACCCTCTCTCAGATGGCTAGCGTAGGCTTCGCCCTATTTGCCATCCGTAGGCATAAGGAGGTGTTTGATGTGCATCGCCACGATTTCAAGCCTCGCTGGGATGTCATATCCGGCATTTTGAAGATAGGCTTTCCTATCGCCATGCAGGATGGTTTCATCCAGATAGCCTTCATCGTGATTACGGTCATTGCCAATGGGCGAGGACTCTATGATGCGGCGGCAGTGGGAATCGTAGAGAAGTTCATCGGCTTGGTGTTTATCGTGCCCTCGGCAATGCTCTCTACGGTGTCGGCGATTGCCAGCCAGAACATAGGGGCGATGCAGGTGAGTCGTGCCCAGCGCACAATGTGGTATGCGATGGGTATTACTACGACATACGGAATCATCGTAGCCATCGTGCTCCAGTTTATTCCCGACTTGGCGGTTCGCATCTTCTCGGACGATGCCCAGGTGGTGTCGATGGGTGGCGAGTATCTGCGAGGCTACGTATGGGATTGCGTCTTCGCAGGACTTCATTTCTGCTTCAGCGGTTTCTTCACGGCCTGTGGCTACAGCATCATCTCCTTTGCCCACAATTTCCTAAGCATCATCTGTGCCCGCATCCCCTTGGTCTATCTGGCTTCTGAGGCTTATCCCGAGACGCTCTATCCGATGGGCTTGGCCACCTGCCTAGGTTCCGTGCTCTCGGTGGTGATTTGCATCAGCGTGTATGCCTGGATGTCTAGGCATCGCAAGTTTGGCTAAGAAAGGGAAGTATTAAGATAAAAAGTTTTGCAAGATTAAGATAAAAAGTTTTGCAAGATTAAGATAAAAAGTCTTGTAAGCTAGAATTAGAAGTATTTACTCTTAACAGAAAGTTCCGTTCCGTGACACGGAACCGCCATTCCAAGACACGGAACGTACATTCCAAGACACGGAACGCACATTCCGTGACACGGAACGGAACTTTCTTCTAGCTTTGAAAACAATCACATCTAGGAGAAAATGTTAAAGGCAATATACCACATTTGTGTGATTGCAGATATGAAGAAAAAGCTGTACTTTTGCTCCTTAAAAAAATAATGTTTGATAGATATGGAAAAAACAAAGAAAAATAAGCAAACCAAGCAGTTGGTGCTTTGGATTGTTGCCTTGGTACTCGGTGCGATATTGGGAGTGTTCGGAATCAGTTGGCTCGATGGATTGATGAACTTTATCGCCACGGTCTATACTCGTTTGTTCCAACTCTTGGCGGTGCCTACCATCGCCTTGGCGGTGATCACCACCTTGGCTTCGCTGGGCAACCAAGCCGATACGGGCAAGATATTCCGCCACGCCATCACCTATACCTTGCTCACTACGATAGCAGCGGCAGCAGTGGGACTGGTGCTCTACAACATCGTTTCGCCAGGCAATCTGCCTACGGCTCTGGTGCAGAGCGGAGTATCAGAGGTGCCTCAGAATCTAGGTGAGACTAGTTATTACGACCACATCCTGGGCGTGATACCTAATAATATCGTAAAACCATTCGCCGAGGGCAATGTGCTCTCCATCTTGATATTGGCGGCAGCCGTGGGCATCGCCTTGGCGAAGATGCCACAGAGCGACAAGAAAGAAGTAGTGATGAAGGGATTGTTCGGATTACAAGACTTGCTCTTCATGCTCATCCACGGATTGATTTGGGCTTTGCCTTTGGGCATTGTCGCCTTCGCCGCACAGCTCTCCGCACAGTTCTCGGCAGGCATCGTGATGGCTTCGCTCGGCAAGTACGTGGCGGTCATCTTGGGCGGCAACGTCATCCAGTTCTTCATCATCCTTCCGCTCTTCCTCTTGGCTAGAGGCTTGAATCCTGTTCGTACCTTGGGAAAAATGATGCCAGCGGTATTGATGGCGCTCTTCACCAAGAGTTCGGCGGCTACCTTGCCAGTAACGATGCAGACGGCAGAGGATAGACTGGGCGTGCAGAAGAAGGTGTCCCGATTCGTGTTGCCTATCTGTACTACCATCAATATGAATGG
>DBLF01000037.1:0-2480 GCA_002297965.1 Candidatus Segatella papionis | reverse complement strand
ACGATGATACTCTGGCTCTTCATCTCGGTGTTGTCGGCAGTAGGAAATGCCGGTGTGCCAATGGGATGCTACTTCCTGACCCTTTCGTTGATGTCGGGCGTGAATGCCCCCATCGGCATCATGGGCATCATCCTGCCTATCTACACCATCATCGATATGATAGAGACAGCAGAAAATGTATGGTCAGACTCTTGCGTCTGTGCCATGGTAGATAAGGATTTGCAGTAGGCGTAAATGGCCTAGTTGAGCCATATATAAGCATGAGGGTGTGTCATAAGACATGTCTTATGCGCCCTGAAAGGGCAATCTGCCCCTAGCCCAGGGCATCGCCCTGGGGGTAACGTCCCAACANNCCCTGAAAGGGCAAAAGCATCTCATTATTAATGCTTTTGCCCTTTCAGGGCGACATTGCTTAATACCAATATTACCCAGGGTGTTACCCTGGGCTAGGTGCTTTTGGGCTTTCAGCCCGTTTCAACCGTACAGGTTGGATTTTTTTTGCAGAACGGCTCGGAGAAATCCTGCTGTTCGGCTCGGAGAAATCCTGCTGTTCGGCTCGAAGAAATCCAAGGAAATGTATGAAGTAACGAGTAAAGGAATCTGCTTTATTGTTAAATCTAGCCAAAGATTTTGGCTGTTAGGAGATAAAAGTGTACTTTTGTCGCTATTATATATATAATGTGAAAAGGTATCAGAAATTAGAATCATTTAGAATTAAAAATAGCAGAGATTATGAAGAAGATTACGATGATGTTGGCGCTGATGATGGTGTTTGCGGTGCAAGCCCTCTCAGCCAAATCGGCGAAAGACTTGATCAATGAGTATAAGGACAAGGATAAGGCTGAATATACCTACGTATCGCCAGCCATGATGATGCTTGCCAAGGTGGCAGTCGCCAAGTACGACAAGGAAGTGGGAAAGGTGGTGGATAAGGTGACGAGTGTGCGCATCCTTACACTCGATGCTTGCAAGACCAAGGTGAAGAAAAAGTTCAACAAGGAGGTGAACGACTTCGATGAGGAGGAATACCAGCCCCTCGTGATGAAGGACGGTATCTACGATGGCTTCCGTGTACTTGTAAAGTCGGATGGCGAGGCTCTCTCCGAAGTGGTGCTTCTGAAGGCGGATTACGATAAGTGTACGATGATTCAGGTGGAAGGTCACATCGGCATGGACGATATTCAGAGCTTGGTGAAGAGCACCAAGGTCTTGAATGGAGAAAAATAAAAAGAATCTGAATGAATACGCAAGAAATTATTCATAAATTGGAGGCGAAGGGGATTAAGCCTACAGCTAATCGCATCCTGGTCTTGAAGACGCTGGAGGGAGAGGTGAACCCACTGAGCTTGAAGGACCTGGAGCTGAAAATGGTTTCGATGGATAAGTCGAGTATCTTCCGAACCCTCACGCTTTTCTTGGAGCACGATGTGGTCCATTCCTTTGAGGATGGTCGGGGCGTGCTCAATTATGAGGTCTGCGAGGAGGAAGGCAAGTGCGACCACCACGACGGCCACATCCACTTCTATTGCGAGTCGTGCCATCGCTCGTTCTGCATGGAAGACATTCATATTCCGAGCTTCAGCTTGCCCGAAGGCTTCTTCCCTCATTCCGTGTCGTTTGTCATCAAGGGCATTTGCCCGGATTGCAGGTGAAAATAAAAACAATGAAACTGCATTCAAAAAAGGATTAGCTTTGCACTGAAAACAAATATATATAATCACATGACAATAACCCTTATCATATTAATCGTAACAGTTGCCATGTTTATTTGGGGCAGGGTGAGAGCCGACATCGTGGCGCTCACAGCTTTGGCAGCACTCCTCGTTTTCGGTATTCTTACGCCTGCAGAGGCTTTGGCAGGTTTCTCTTCGCCCATCGTCATCATGATGATAGGGCTCTTTGTGGTGGGTGGAGCCATCATGCAGACCGGACTCGCCAAGTTGACCGGCAATAAGCTCATGGCTCTCTCGCATGGCAATGAGACCATTACTTTCCTGCTGGTGATGCTCGTCACCTCCTTTATCGGAGCTTTCGTGAGCAATACGGGTACGGTGGCGCTGATGATGCCTATCATCATGAGCCTCGCCGCAGCTTCGGGCATGCAGTCGAGCCGATTCCTTATGCCGCTGGCTTTCGCAGGAAGTCTGGGCGGAATGCTTACCCTGATAGGTACGCCGCCTAACCTCGTCATCGACGAGACTTTGACGGATGCGGGCTTCGAACCGCTCTCTTTCTTCTCCTTCTTCCCTGTGGGCATCATCGTGATAGCCATCGGTATCATCGTACTCATGCCGTTGAGCAGGATTTTCCTCAGCAAGAAACAAAATGGCAAGAAAAAGAAGAAGACGAAATCGCTCGACGACCTGGTGGATGAATATCGACTGCTCGATAATCTGCATCGCTATATCGTGCCGAAGAAGCGTGCTTCTTCCATGGATGTCTCAGCGAACATCATAGGAAAGACGCTCAAGGAACTCAGC
>DBLF01000094.1 GCA_002297965.1 Candidatus Segatella papionis | reverse complement strand
TTAGAAAATATTTGTATCTTTGCGAAGAAAAAGTGGCAATATTGCCAAAAAATCTTCGTAAAGCTTATACTATGCAGATAAAAAGGAATTACTATTTACAACAACTCATAGACGGAAAAAAGAATGGGTTGATCAAGATAATTACTGGCATTAGGAGATGTGGAAAGTCATATTTGCTTTTCACGCTCTTTAGGCAGCACTTGATAGCTTCGGGTGTGCCTGACGACCACATCATCCGAATCGCATTGGATGATATAGAGAATGAAGAGTTGCGTGCTCCCCTTGTACTTTATAAGAATATCAAGGCAAGAATGATAGATGATGAGTTGTATTATATCCTCTTGGATGAGGTACAATTGGTTCCACGTTTCGAGGAGGTATTGAATAGCCTTCTGAGGATAGATAATGCCGATGTATATGTAACAGGAAGTAACTCTAAGTTTCTGTCCAGCGACATCATCACTGAGTTCAGGGGTCGTGGCGACGAGATTCATCTGTATCCCTTGTCCTTGTCAGAGTATTGTGAGGGCACTGGGCAAGAGCCTCGTGATGCCTGGAAGGATTACTATACCTATGGTGGACTTCCACATGTCTTAGCCCTCGAAACGGAAAAGAAAAAGCTTGACTATTTGACAAACCTGTTCGAAAGTGTTTATTTGATAGATGTCATCGAGCGACACAAGATAAAGAATAAGTCAGAATTTGAGGAACTGGTACGTATCGTGGCTTCTGGAATTGGTGCGCCAACGAACCCAGCTAAATTGTCCAACACCTTTAAGAGTGTGAAAAAGGTGAACATTAGTTCCGTCACTATAGACCGGTATCTGAGCTATATGCAAGATGCCTTTATCATAGAGAAAGCCATCCGATATGACATCAAGGGAAAGAAGTACATCGGCAGTCTGGCGAAGTATTACTTCTCGGACTTAGGAATCAGGAATGCCATACTTGGATTGCGCCAGCAAGAGGAGACCCACATCATGGAAAACATCTTGTATAACGAGTTGCGACGCCGTGGTTGCAAGGTGGATGTGGGCATGATGGAGCAGCGTTATGTAGATAAGGACGGCAAATGGCAACGCAAGCAACTTGAGGTTGACTTCGTGGTGAATGAGGGAAGCCAACGATACTATATCCAGTCTGCGCTGGCATTGCCTGATGAGGAGAAGCGCCAGCAAGAGATGGCTTCGCTCCTGAAGATCAATGATTCCTTCAAGAAAATCATTGTGGTGAAGGATGACATCAAGCCTTGGCGAGACGAAAACGGCATCCTGACCATCGGATTGATTGATTTTTTGATGGATGATAATTGCTTGAGTCATTTATAAAAACAGAGAAGGTTGCTATACTTGCACTTTGCAATCATGGCAACCTTATATTTATTTCTTAGGCATCACATCCTTTAGCGATTGGCTCTTTGTCAATGCGCCAACAACCTCGTGGGCACGATATGGCTCTTCAAGGAAGGCTACATCCTCATCGCTCAGAACCAAGTCAACAGCCTTGGTGGCATCCATGAAATGCGCTGGGTTGGTGGCACCCACGATAGGAGCGGCAACACCCTTTGCTGAATCGCTTGCTGGGTACCACTCCCGCCAAATGTGATGGCAATGTGGAGGAAGTAAGTGACTTCTTGAAGTAAAAAATGTAGAAAGCATGGCATTCAGGTTATTTCCTATGCCATGCTTTCTGTATATTCTATCTTGTTGCTTCGGGCTATAACCCACTGGCTATACGCATCACCTTGCTGGTGTAGTTGGGATCTTGGGCATAGCCGATGCGATCGAGGAAGGCATAATAGTCTCCACCGACATACTTGTACTGTACATCGTCCTTGTAGGCCTTGACGCTTTCCTCCCAACTATTGAACACGTAATAGCTTCCGTCCGAAGGGTGGCGTAGTCCAAAGAGATTGTGGCTTTGGAGACAAAGCGTACTGGTGAAGTTACCTGTTTCCAATAGCGCTTGTGCCAAAACGATTTTCTTGAACTTCACCTCGTACTTGTCCAAAGTCTTGTAAAGGTTCTCGATGGTCAGATTGGACTGGACTTCGTCGAACACGTCACAGAACTCTTTCAGTTCGAGCGTATCCACCATGTTTGCCTTTTTGTCCATGATTGCCTTGGTTGGCATCGCGTCAGGGCATGGCATATCTTGCGCATGCCCCATCTGCGCCACAAAAATGAAGCAAGCAAACAGAATCAATAATATTCTATTCCTCATGTTCATTGCTTGTCTCTGTTGAAGGTAGGGTACTCGTCTGGCAATTCGATGGATACCTCGATGAGTCCTGCTACCTCTCCACCAGGTTCCTCGAACCAAGGCGTTTGGTGCAGCAAGCGATGCTTGCCATGCTTGATGATCTCATAGGTATTGCTCTCGCCAGTCTCAATCATGTGGCGAATCATCTCGCGAGATTTCTTGCCGTGGCAATCGTATAGGTTCTGTCCCACGACACCACCGTCACGCTTTCTAGCTGGTGCATTCTGATAGAGCACCACGCCATCCTTGTC
>DBLF01000127.1 GCA_002297965.1 Candidatus Segatella papionis | reverse complement strand
TGATATTCATGCTCGGCGGAGGCATCGCCTATAACTTCTCGCCAGACAGCAAGGAGATTTGCTTCGTTTCCAACCACGATGATCATCAGGAGGCTAGCACCAATGCCGACCTTTGGACGGTATCAGTGGATGGGGGAGAGCCTGTTTGTCTCACCAAAGCAAACAAGGCTTGGGATGGTACGCCAACTTATTCGCCCGACGGCAAGTACATCGCTTATCGCCTGCAGCAGGTGCCTGGCTATGAGTCAGACCGTTTCCGCCTCGCCATCTATGACAGAGCGGCAAAGAAATCTACCATCTTGACTGAGAAATTCGACAACTGGGTGGATGACTACAAGTGGGCTCCTGACAGCAAGAGCATCTACTTCCTGGGCGAAGTGAAGGGTGCGCAACCTCTCTACAAACTCGACATCGCCAAGCAGACGATTTCGCCAGTTATCGCAGGCAAGGCTATCTCTGAGTTTGACTTCGACAACAAGGGTATGGTTTATTATACCTATAGCACCACTGGCAAACCTTCTGCTCTCTATCGTCAGCAGATGAAGAAGTGGAGTGGGGCTCCTGTGGCTAGTGGCAAAGAACAGCAGATTACTTTCCTCAACCAGAAGTTGGAAGACGAGGTGGATATTCGCCCATCTGAGAGTATCTGGGTGGATGGCGCCGGTGGCGACAAGGTACAGGTATTCATCGTAAAGCCTCACGACTTCGATACGAATAAAAAGTATCCGCTCATCATTAATGTACACGGCGGACCACAGATGCAATGGATGAATTCCTTCCGTGGCGACTGGCAGGTTTATCCTGGCGCTGGCTATGTGGTGGCTTATCCTAACCCTCATGGTTCTACAGGCTATGGTCAGGCATTCACCCGTGCCATCTCTGGCGATTGGGGCGGCAAGGTGTTCGAGGACGTGATGAAGGTAACCGACAAATTAGCTACCCTCGAATATGTCGATTCCACGAGAATGGGAGCGATGGGATGGTCTTACGGCGGCTATATGATGAACTGGCTGCAGGGACACACCAAGCGATTCAAGTGCTTGGCTTCGATGATGGGCGTCTATGACTTGCGTTCCATGTGGGGTAGTACCGAGGAGGTTTGGTTCCCTAACTTCGAGTTGCAGGGACAGCCTTACAATTCCGACCTCTACCAGAAATGGTCGCCATCTTCCTATATCAAGAACTTCTCGACTCCGACGCTCGTAATGACAGGCGAGTTGGACTATCGTGTACCTTACACCCAGAGCCTCCAGTACTTCACGGCTTTGCAGACCTTGAACATCCCTTCACGTCTCATCGTGCTGAAGTATGATGGTCACTGGCCAAGCAACCTGAAGTCGATGCCGCTCTACTATAATGCGCACCTCGACTGGTTCCATCGCTATCTGGGTGGTGCTCCTGCGCCATGGGATACGGAGAAAATGGTGAATAATGAGATTGAATATTAAAAGCGTAATATGCCTTATCCTTATACATATAATAAGGTATATATAGGATGAAGGAAAAATCTATAAAAATAAAAGCTCCATTCGTAATTGATGCGAATGGAGCTTTTGTTTCATGTCTTTTGTATGGGAAACTTTTACTTAGTTTCCTGTTCTTCCTGCATATCCAGGTACTGGTTGTCCTTGTCGTAGAATTCGTACTGAAGGAACGCCAGTTTCTGAGACGGAATCACATTGATGCCGAAACCATACTTAAACTGCCATCTGCGCTTCAAGGAGATGAAGCCCTTGTTGATGAAGGCAGCCACGTATGGGTTGACATACAGTGTAAATTTCTTGACGCCAATCTTGTTGACTAGTCGGTCAATCTTTCTTTCCAATTGGTCGGTGAAGAGGATGCTCGACTTGATCTTGCCCGTGCCGAAGCAGGTAGGGCAGGTTTCCTCCACGTTTACGTCCATCGCAGGGCGCACACGCTGGCGGGTGATCTGCATCAGTCCGAACTTGCTCAATGGCAGGATATTGTGCTTGGCACGGTCCTTCTGCATGTTCTTGCACATGCGCTCATAGAGCATCTGTCGGTCTTCGGCAAGATTCATGTCGATGAAATCGACTACGATGATGCCTCCCATATCACGGAGACGCAACTGTCGAGCCAACTCATCGGCAGCGCCGAGGTTTACGTCGAGAGCATTTGCTTCCTGACCTTTCTCACGAGTGCGGTTGCCACTGTTTACATCGACCACGTGCAAAGCCTCGGTGTGCTCGATGATGAGATACGCACCATGCTTGTAGTTGACAACACGCCCGAAGCCAGCCTTGATCTGCTTGGTGATGTTGAAGTTGTCGAAGATAGGCACCTTACCGGTGTAGAGTTTCACTATGCCCGCCTTTTCAGGGGCTATTAGAGAGACATAGTTCTTCACCTCCTTCATCACATCCTGGTCGTTGACGAAGATGTTCTCGTAAGATGGATTAAACAAGTCACGAATGAGAGCGACGGCTCTTCCGGTCTCCTCGAAAGCGAGTTGCGGGCGCTGCTGGGTCTTCTGTACCTTGGCGATAGCATCCTCCCATCGCTTCACCAGGACTTTCAGCTCAGCATCGAGCTCAGCGACCTTCTTGCCCTCAGCCACAGTGCGGACGATGACCCCGCAATTCTTTGGTTTGATGCTGTGCATGAGTTGTTTGAGTCGAGAGCGTTCTTCACCGCTTTTGATTTTCGACGAGACAGAAACTTTGTCACCGAATGGCATGAGTACCAAGTATCGACCAGCGAATGAGATTTCGCCTGTGAGTCGAGGCCCCTTGGTAGAGATTGGTTCTTTTACGATTTGCACCAGCACTTCCTGTCCCACTTTCAGGACATTCTGTATGCTGCCGTCCTTTTCCAGTTCAGGCTGCTTGCTGGCCTTAGAGAATGGGAAAAGTTTCTTTCTGTCGCTCTGTACTTGTTTAAGGTACTTTTGGTAGGAATTGAAATGACTTCCTAGGTCAAGATAATGAAGAAAGGCGTCGCGTTCATAACCCACATCCACGAAGCATGCGTTAAGTCCTGGCATCAGTTTCTTAACCTTTGCAATGTAGATGTTGCCCACCGAGAAGGAAGCCTCACGAGGTTCGTTCTGGTATTCCACCAGTTGCTTGTCCTCCATGAGCGCGATCGAGATGTCCTTCTTTTGGACATCAATTACAACTTCGCTTGTCATAGTTCTTCAAAAATCTTTTTACTTAATGTTAATACAAAAAAAAGGGCATGTCACTCCATATCTGAACTGACACACCCCCTCAGTCTAGCGAACTGACCGAGAGCAAAGCTTGCTAAGCTAGTAGCTTACTTGCTCTTATGTCTGTTCTTACGTAATCTTTTTTTACGCTTGTGAGTAGCCATCTTGTGGCCCTTCTTTTTCTTTCCGTTTGGCATGATTTTAAAATTTTAAAATATTGTTATTATAATATATGTTATCTCTTCACAGAAATAATCTCGTACATATTGCTTGCTCGTATGTATCGGCTAAGTCCCGAGTTACTGCGCATTTTGCATTTCCTCGATGAAGCTCTTAGAAGGCTTGAAGCTTGGCAGGTCGTGAGCTGGGATAGTGAGCGTAGTATTCTTAGAGATGTTACGTGCTGTCTTGGCTGCGCGGTGCTTGATGTTGAAGCTACCGAAACCACGCAAGTAAACATTGTCTTTCTTCTGGATGAGGCTCTTTTTTACCTCTTCCATGAATGCTTCTACTACGATGCCTACTTCTTTCTTAGGCATACCCGTAGCGATTGCCACTTCATTAATGATATCTGCTTTGGTCATTTCTTTTATTTATTTTTTATTAATAATCTCAAATCGGTGTGCAAAGTTACAAGTTTTTTGCGACATAACAAAATAGTTAAGGTTTTTTTTTCAAAAAAAGTGCTCTAAGTATTTGCATATTAGGTTTTTATTCCGTATTTTTGCACCAAAATAGGAAAATAATGGTGTTTAAGAGATATTTTTTGCTGATAATTGGAATGGCTTACAGTGTGTTACCACTGTTTGCCTATAAGGAGTGGACGGCGCAAAATGTGCCGATTCCTTTCCTTCAGGATTCTACGCAGTATGTTTCCGACCCTGACGGGTATGTTGATAGGGTTCAGAAAGATTCAGCCAACTATTACTTGCAAAAATTAAAGTTGGAGTGTGGTGTCCAAAATGTGCTTGTCATTGTCGGTAAGGTGGATAATCAGGATGCTTTTCGCATGGCTCAGGATCTGGGTAACAAGTATGGCATTGGGTACAAGAAAAGCCGTAGGGGCTTGGTTGTTGTTGTTGCTGTGGAAGACCATAAGTATTTCATCGCACCAGGTAGTGGCTTGGAAGGGGAGTTGACCGATGTGGATTGTGATGACATCGCCAGGGCTTGTATCGTGAAAAATATGCGTGAGGGTAATCCAGGCGAAGCTGTGGTCTCAGTGAGCCGTGCTATATATAATAAGGTGAAAAGTGGACGCACTGGAATTGCTGATGTCGATGAAGGAACCGTAAATGGTGAAGAAGACTGGGGGCTCGTCATCATCTTGCTTTTGGTCATCTTTGGGATTCCTTTGTACTATCTTATTCGATATGTACTGGAGCAAATGGGAATTGTGAAGCCTCGACCGAAAAGCAAACGGAGAGGGCAGTCTCGTAATAGGAACAACGATGATGATTGGATGCCTCCCTTCTTTATGGGTGGTGGCGGTTTCTCTGGTGGAGCTAATTCTTTTGGCGGAGGTTTCTCTGGTGGCTCGTTTGGAGGTGGCACATTCAGTGGCGGTGGCGCTGGTGGAGGATGGTAGTGACATAATGACTTTGTATCTATTTTACTCGTAAAATATTTCTAGTAACTATTTGGTATAAATGTAATTAGGTTTTATTATAAATAAATAAGGTATGAATTTGAAACAAGATTTTAAAAGAAACAAGAAGATAATCATTCCGTTGGCCATTTGTGCTGTTTTGGCATGGTTAGTTTTGTATCCTATGGGATGTTACAATGAGTTCGTGAAGTATCAAGAAGATGCGACGACGGAGTTGTCTAATTTGCAGACTCAGTATCAGCGCCGTGCCGACATGATGCCGCAGTTAGCGAAAATAGTGAAGGCTTACGCTAAACATGAAAAGGAAACTTTTGAGGAAGTAGCAAAGGCTCGTGCATCCGTGGGACAAGTAAAGTTGAATGTGGACAATCTGACAGAGGCTAATATGAAGCAGTATGCTGCTGCTCAAGGGGAATTGGCTAATGCTTTCTCCAAGTTGATGGTGGTAGCCGAGAAGTATCCTGAGCTGAAGGCTAGCGAAAACTTTAAGTCTTTGCAAATCCAAGAGGAGGGAACGGAAAACCGAATTGGTGAGGCTCGTCGTAAGTATAATGATGCCGTACAGGCTTACAATGTGGAGGTGAGAACTATGCCGGCTGCTATTGTGGCAAGGCTTTTCAATTTCCAACCTATGCCGAAGTTTGAGGCGGCTGTTGGAGCGGAGAAAGCTCCAGACTTAGATATTTAGTCTTTGTTTTCTAGGTGATTTTGGCGAAGCAAATACCGATTTTTTAAGTGACATCTAGCTTTGTGACTTTAACTGGCGAAGCTAGATGTTTTGTTTTCTTGGGGCAAACCACTTTCAAACTGAAAGTATCTCGTTATTTTATATATATTTTATAATTCAGATGGAGCCTATTTCAGATTTTCTTTGTATCTTTGCACAAAAATTGGAAAAAGATAAAAACATTGATAATTCAATAAGGTAAATACAGATATGAAACAAACAAAGATTGTCGCTTCCATCAGTGATCGTAGATGCGATCAGGATTTCATCCGTAAACTGTTCTTCGCAGGAATGAACGTAGTTCGCATGAATACAGCTCATGCCACCGAGGAAGGTATTCGCACGATTGTGAAAAATGTGAGAGCCGTGTCTCCACACATTGGAATTATGATTGATACCAAGGGACCTGAGGTGCGTACCACTGATGTGAAAGAGCCAATACATTATAATATAGGTGATGTGGTGAAGATTTTCGGTCGCCCCGAAATGGATTCTACTCATGACATCGTGAATTTGAGCTATCCAGACATCGCAGCCGATGTAAAGGTTGGCGATGACATCTTGTTTGATGATGGTGAGTTGGATATGAAGGTTATGGAGGTGCAGGGGCCTATGCTCGTGGCTGAGGTCCAAAACGAAGGTATGCTCGGTGCCCATAAGAGTGTGAATGTGCCAGGCGAGCATATTGACCTGCCAGCCCTTACAGCTAAAGACCGTAGAAATATCGAACTGGCTATCGAACTAGACATAGACTTTATCGCTCACTCCTTCGTTCGTAGTGCAGCTGATGTAAAGGCTGTGCAGGATATTCTCGATGCCCACAATAGTGACATCAAGATAATCTCAAAGATTGAAAATCAAGAAGGTGTAGATAACATCGATGAAATTATAGATGCCTGCTATGGCATTATGATTGCTCGTGGTGATTTGGGCATAGAGGTCCCTATAGAGAAAATACCAGGAATTCAGCGTCGTATCATAGCTAAGTGCGTGAAGGCACAGAAGCCTGTAATTGTGGCAACCCAGATGCTTCATACAATGATTAAGAACCCTCGTCCTACGCGTGCCGAGGTAACAGATATTGCCAATGCCATCTTCTATCGCACGGATGCCTTGATGCTTTCTGGCGAGACGGCCAGTGGCAAATACCCAGTGGAGGCTGTGCAGACTATGGCGCGTATCGCAGAGCAGGCAGAGAAAGACAAGTCACCTCTCAATGATATTGACCCTATGGAGGATGGCAAGATGGATCAGAAGTTATTCTTGGCTCATGCGGCTATTGAGGCGACCAAGAAGCTGGGCGTGGCAGGAATTATCACTGATGGTGAGACGGGACAGACTGCTCGTGATTTGGCTGCTTTCCGTGGTCCAAACCCTGTTCTTGCCATCTGTTATAAGGAAAAGCTCCAGCGATGGTTGAACTTGAGCTATGGTATCATTCCAATTCACCAGAAAGACCAAGTTTCCACCAAGGCTATGTTTACCGCAGCGGTACGTATGCTTCGTCAAAAAGGCTATTTGCAAGAGGAGGACAAAATCGCTTACTTGAGTGGTAGCTTTGGAGAGGGTGGAGGAACAACCTTCGTAGAAATAAACAAGGTAAAGAAGATTTTCGACAACAGTTATAGCTTTAATTTACCTTCAAATGGTATTGAGGATAAGTAAAAAGCTGTAATTTCAAGAAAAAATGTACGTTTAAGTAATTATTGGTGCAAAATATTTGCAGCATTCAAAAAAATGCTGTAATTTTGCACCGATATTTAAAAACGAAATTTGTTGATAATGAAAAAAATCATTTATTCAGCGCTTGTCGCTTTGACAATGGTCTTGATGCTTGGCAGTTGCGGAAGCACCAAGAACGTAGCTTATTTCCAAAATGCAGATTCTATCAGTTATGCGGCTTCTAAGATGCTTTATGAGGCAAAGATTATGCCTAAGGACGAGTTGACCATTACTGTTATCACAACTGATCCTAAGGCTGCTCTTCCCTTTAACTTAGCAGTATCTAATACCCTTGGTACCAGCGGGCAGTTATCTTCTTCGCAAGGTAGCTTGCAGGGCTATTTGGTAGATAACAATGGAAATATCGAGTTCCCTGTGGTAGGAATTTTGCACGTTGGTGGCTTGACAAAGAATCAGGCAGAGTCTCTTATCAAAGATAAGGTAAAACCTTATTTGGCAAAGGACGAGAATCCAATTGTAACTGTTCGTATGGCAAGTTATCGTGTAGTTGTGACAGGTGAAGTGACAAGACCTAGCGTCATTTCTGTGCCGCAGGAAAAAATGAGTGTTATTGAGGCTTTGGCGCAGGCTGGCGACCTGACCATTTATGGTAAGCGTGAGAATGTGCTTTTGATTCGCGAAGATGCCACAGGGCAGAAATCTACACATCGCTTGAATCTCAATGATGCCAATATTATCAATTCGCCATATTATTATCTTCAGCAGAATGATATCCTTTACGTTGAACCTAACAAGGTAAAGGCTCAGAACTCTGCCATTGGTTCTTCTACCACTTTGGTGATGTCTGGATTGAGTATTTTAACCTCTATAGCTTCATTGGTAGTTAACATTTTGAGATAATAAATTAACTGGTTTTCAAGACAAAAATTCCATAAACTATTAATATATGTGTGGCATTGTAGGATATTTAGGTAAGGGTGAAGCTTATCCTGCCCTCATCAAGGGCTTGAAGCGATTGGAGTACCGCGGATACGACTCTGCGGGTGTGGCTCTCATCAGCAAGAAGGATGGCTCCCTGAATGTATATAAGACAAAGGGCAAGGTGGCTGACTTGGAAGCCTACTGCGCTGACAAGGATATTTCGGGTTCCGTAGGTATCGCCCATACTCGTTGGGCTACACACGGCGAGCCTTCGGCTGTAAACGCTCACCCTCACTATTCTTCGAGCAAGAACCTCGCCATCATCCATAATGGTATCATCGAGAACTATGCCAGCATCAAGAAGAACTTGATTGCCAAGGGCGTTGAGTTCAGGAGTGATACCGATACTGAGGTGCTCGTTCAGTTGATTGAGTATATCCAGGTCAAGAAGAACATCGACCTCCTGACTGCCGTTCAGGTGGCTCTTCGTCAGGTGATTGGGGCATACGCTATCGCTCTCCTCGACAAGCGCAATCCTAACCAGATTATCGCTGCCCGCAAGCAGAGTCCACTCGTTGTTGGTATCGGCAAGGAAGGTGACTTTTACCTTGGTTCCGATGCCAGTCCTATCATCGAATATACCGACAAGGTGGTTTACTTGGAGGATGGTAACATCGCTGTGATGCGTCTCGGCGAGCCTTTGCAGGTGGTGAATATCCAGAATGTAAAGCTCAATCCAGAGGTGCAGACCGTTGACATCGACCTCGGTCAGATAGAGAAGGGTGGTTTCCCTCATTTCATGTTGAAGGAAATCTTCGAACAGCCTGAGTGCTTGCGCAACTGTATGCGTGGTCGTGTGGTGAGTCGCACAGTGGAAACTCGTGTGATGACCGACGATGGCGAATCTACTACTAATACAAAGACGGAGATGGGTGTGGTGCTCAGCTCTATCACCGATCATCGTCAGCAGCTCCTCAATGCCAAGCGATTCATCATCGTGGCTTGTGGTACCTCTTGGCACGCCGGTCTTATCGGCAAGCAGATGATAGAGAATTACTGTCGTGTGCCAGTAGAAGTGGAGTATGCTTCCGAGTTCCGTTATCGCAATCCTGTGGTAACGAAGGATGACGTTGTCATTGCCATCTCTCAGAGTGGTGAGACTGCCGACACCTTGGCTGCCATCAAACTTGCCAAGGAGAATGGCGCATTCATTTATGGTATTTGTAATAGTATTGGTTCGAGCATCGCTCGTGAGACTGATACCGGTACCTATATTCACGTAGGCCCTGAGATTGGTGTTGCCTCTACCAAGGCGTTCACCGGTCAGGTTACCGTTCTCATCCTCTTGGCGCTTGCCATTGGTGCAGAGAAGGGTACTATCAGCGATTCTGATTACCAGAAGATTACTGAGCAGCTTTGGCACATTCCTGCCAAGATGAAGGAAGTGCTGAAGCTCAACAATATGATAGCCGACTTGAGCCGTACCTTTACGTACGCTCGCAATTTCATCTATCTAGGTCGTGGATTCCAGTATCCAGTGGCCTTGGAAGGTGCGTTGAAGTTGAAGGAGATTAGCTACATCCATGCGGAGGGGTATCCTGCCGCCGAGATGAAGCATGGTCCTATCGCTCTCATTGATAGCGACATGCCAGTGGTTGTCATTGCCACCCACAACTTCATGTATGAGAAGATTTTGTCGAATATCCAGGAGATAAAAGCCCGCAAGGGTCGTGTCATTGCTATTGTTAGCAAGGGCGATGAGACTATTTCCAAGATTGCCGACGAAGTGATTGAACTCCCTGAGACATTGGAGTGCTTGGAGCCATTATTGGCTACCATTCCTTTGCAGCTATTGGCTTACCATGTGGCTGTTTGTAAGGGAAAAGATGTTGACCAACCAAGAAACTTGGCGAAGTCAGTTACCGTTGAATGATATTGATAAAGGGATTCGCCATTTCTTGACGATTCCCTTTTTTTTAGAGTTCAAGGGAGTAATAGGAATATTTGGAGTTAAAGGAGTTAAGGAGTTAAAGGAGTTAAGACAGATGCTTTTGTGGCAGTATTAATTCCAAAAATCTCAAATAGTCAAAGCTGTTGTCTTGACTCCTCAGCGACCGTAGGGAGCGATAACTCCATAACTTCTTAACTCCTTATAACTAGATATTCAAATTTAACTAAAACAAGATAAGGATAATAGAGAGATGGAACCATTGAAGCATGAATGTGGCGTGGCAATGATTAGATTGCTCAAGCCACTGGAGTATTACCAGCAGAAGTACGGTACTTGGATGTACGCACTCAACAAGCTCTATCTGATGATGGAGAAACAGCACAACCGTGGACAGGAGGGTGCTG
>DBLF01000015.1:6922-8958 GCA_002297965.1 Candidatus Segatella papionis | reverse complement strand
CCTGATGCTTGAAGTCGGTATAGTAATACTCGGCATTGAGCTTCAAGGTCTTGCCAAACATCGGGATATAGAAAGCGGTGCTCACGCCATAGTTCCATGCCTCCTCCTGTTGGAGTCCATCACCCGTAATCTGAAATTCCCTACCACTCGCCAAGAGATAATTATATTCCGCCAATCCGAAGACTGTGCGATAGCCATTGCCTGCCGAGAGTCGGATGCTGACAGCATCTATCGGCGAATACTTCACATGGAAACGAGGGGTGAAGAACGTGCCATTAAGGGAACTATGATCGATGCGAACACCAGCCATCGCCGTGAGCTTCGTACCTAAGGTATAGGTGTATTGAGCGTATGCACCAGGAGTTGTCTCCTTCTCGTTAAGACGTTGCATCTCCGACAAGATGTATGGAGGTCTTTGGTCTGTATTTACTTGTGGATAAACATTCACATTCGTGCGCTGTCCCAGGTAGTCGTGATTGACGCTCAATCCCATCGACAAGTTATGCTGATGAGTGAAGTTGGTCTCAAACATCAATGAACCATACACGTTCTTCTCATTAAGATCGTAGAGCTCGTTGCCATATTGGGCATCGAGCTGGTGCATTGCAGCCGATCCCATCAAGGCGATGTTCGTACCATGCTCCTTGTTTAAGATGAAAGCATGCTTCATATACCCCTCGTATCGGTTGGTGTGGAGCTTGATTCTATAAAGTCCATTGGCTGTATCGAAAGATGATGCAGAACCATTATCAGATGATGTCGCAGAACCATTCTGAGTTGTTGTCTCGTGCGAATGAACATGCTCTGCATCCTGTCCGCTTGTACGAATCTCCTTCAAGGCTCCAATTCCACCGTGGAAGATGTACTTATCCCCTTTATATACCCATCGGTTTTGCACATTATACTGTTCTCTGCCCGGCATATCGTAGAATCCATCGCCATTGTCATCATGGTTCTTGAGGATATTCTCATGATGGAGCAAGATTTCCGTCGCCCACTTATCGGAGAGATGTATGTTGGCATCGGCGTTTGCCTCGATACGGCTCTTGGTATCGCCGAAGAGGTTCACCTCTACCTGTTGCTCATCCTCTGGCTGAAGATAATCCACATTGATTTGACCCGTAATCGACTCATAGCCATTCTTTACCGAAGCAGAACCCTTTGATACCTGAATGCCTTTCATCCAAGGTCCTGGCACATAGCCGAGGGCGTAAGGGATTGCAGCTCCACGGAAATTAGGCAGATTCTCGGTAAGCATCTGAACATAGGTACCCGAAAGACCGAGCAACTTGATTTGTCTTGCTCCCGTCGTGGCATCATTGTAAGCCACATCCACCGACGGATTGGTGGTAAAGCTCTCACCCAAGTTGCAGCAAGCCGCCTTGAAGAGTTCGTCCTTATTGACGGCAATGCCATTCACGGCTCCTGCCAGTCGGGAAGTTCCAGCACGGCGAGCCACGACCTTTACTTCCGTCAGTTCTTGGTCTTTAAAAATGGAATCCTGAGAGGTAGAATCTACAGAGGATTCTTGGGAAGCAGAATTCTCAGAATTTATATTTTGAGTTTGAGACTCTTCCCCAACCTTTATATTATTAGCATAAGCCCCAGTACCAGCCACGAGCAAGGCACTGAGCAATATATATCTTGAATACATTTTAATTTTTCCTATTTTTTAGAAGGGAACCCAAGAAGCTTATGGGAAGTATCACATCCCTTAATTACTCCAATATTCCCCAAGTTTAACTATACGACAATCTTGGCTGCAAAAGTACGAAAAAACTTTTGCAACCTATATGCAAACTAAGGAAAAATCAAATAATCAGCGTGTTAAGCATGGCTAAATAAGCCCTTGGGGGCGAATGTGGAACCTTGATGTTCCAATATCTAGCCTTTTGGATGCTACATATTACAGGACGAGGCAAAAGTGACCAAGTACCGAGCTGGACACCAGCGAATACAGGTGCCGTATCGAAATCAACTTTCTGTACGGAAAGCGTAGGTGAAAGCTTCACCTGTTGGTATTCCATGCAATGCGA
>DBLF01000015.1:0-6839 GCA_002297965.1 Candidatus Segatella papionis | reverse complement strand
CACCCATCTTCACTGTGTTAGAATGAAGACAGTGCATGAAGGTAGTGCCCACACTCAGGAACACAACCATGAGCGAGAGCATCGATACGAACAATATGTTGAGCGAACGTTTCATACCTTATTATATATATTATCCTATTATTATAATCCTTTTATAGTTCCTTCCAATCATCTATCGTTCCCTTCTCTGAAGAGAAGTTGACACCTACCAAGTGTATCTTGCGAGAATCTTCGGCATACTCCCTTGCATATCCTTTTTCCTCTATTTGCTTCAAGGCAGCATCCACAGAGCCATCCAGTTTGAATTCAAAGATATACACATCATTCGGGGTCTCA
Source organism: Candidatus Segatella papionis (assembly GCA_002297965.1). GTDB lineage: Bacteria > Bacteroidota > Bacteroidia > Bacteroidales > Bacteroidaceae > Prevotella > Prevotella papionis. The sequence goes on along the minus strand of DBLF01000015.1, from coordinate 6,503 downwards.
TATACACAGTCTGCCCTACCTTGGCTCGTTTCCTTTTCACGATATACCAAGTAGCAACTCAACATTTTCAACAGCAAGAAGAACGTGTAACCGAAATATCGTTCATACTCACGTTCGTCATTTCTACGACGCACACTATACGGAATGCCTGACAAGAATGCGGTCATGCCATCCATAAACTCCTGCAACTTGCCTCGAAGCAAGAGATGCACAGACTGAATGAGCCAAGAGGCAGAATCTTCCTTGGTCTTGAGATAGTCATTTGCCAAGATGGTTAGCAATCCCTCACGTACCTCATTGTTTGGTATGTCAAGGAGGTAAGAATGGGTAAGTCTGTCGTAATCCTTGATGGTGAGATAACCACTCTGGTAAATCATCGGCAAAGGCATCTCCACATTCGCCTTGTAGTCATCAAACTGACTGGCAGCATAATATTTACCTATCAACTCATTCAGGTTCTGATTGAAATGAGAAAGCAAGCGCACCAAATAAGTAGGCGTTCCGCTCTTAAACCAGAAACTACCCAAATCCATCTGATTAAAGGCATTGAGGATGCTGAAAGGATTGAAAATATCAATGAGACGTTTTCCGAAATGATAGCCATCATACTTGCGTTTGAGTATCTCCAGCATCTCTTCGCAACTACAGTCTTCCACCTCAGCAAACTCCTTGATAGGCTCGGAGAAGAACTTCACCAACTCTTCCTTTGTAATACCACAAATTGCCTCATACTTACTATTCAAGCTGATATCATCAGGTTGATTGAAGCCACTGAACATACTGATTTGAGAGAACTTAGTAACTCCAGTCAAAAAGACAAAGCGAAGGTCTGCGTCAGCTCCCTTGAAAGTCGTATAAAAAGACTTCATGATGTTGCGATGCTTCTCCTCCAATGTCATGGTCTTGCCTAAATGTTCCACTTGATAATCTAAGTCGAGCACATCCAAGATAGGTTTGTCGTATTCGTCAATCAAGACAACGCATCTCAAGCCTGTTTTCTCATGGGCAGCACGAAGTACCGCTTGAAATCTCTTGCCCAAGTCTTCATAAACTCGCTCTACACCATATAGACGTTCCCATCCCGCAATTTCTCCTGAGAGAATATCCTCCAGCGCACCATCGTTCAGATAGTTGCCTACGCTGAAATCTATATGGAACACAGGATATTGCTTCCATTCCGTCTCCAAGTTTTCCATTGCCAATCCCTTGAACAGCTCTTTTCTTCCAAGGAAATAGTTTTCTAATGTAGAGACAAGAAGGCTCTTTCCGAATCGTCTTGGACGACCCAGAAAACAAACGTGACCTTGCGCCAACTTATACACCAAGTCCGTTTTATCTACATAGACGAAACCACCATTGATGATTTGGTCGAAAGACTGCATTCCTATCGGATATTTCATACTCGCTATAGCGTTTTCTATTTTACAAGGGCAAAATTAAGCATTTTCCATGAAATCACCAAATTTTTGCCTTTTCTTTTTTATTAATCTTCTGGCGCACTGTCAGCATCCACACAGAAACCACCGCAATTAGGAAGAGCTGAAATTGCTTGCATGTCATCATCAGACAGCATGAAATCAAAGACTTGCAGATTTTCCTTCATGCGTTGCAGATTTATGGACTTAGGTATCGGTATAATGCCTTGTTGTACAAGCCAACGCAAACAAATCTGTGCCACACTTTTGCCATGTCGTTCTGCCATGGCAACAAGCGTTTCATTCTGAAGAACCTGACCGTTTCCAAATGGTCCCCATGCTTCAACCGCAATCTTATTGTCCTTGCAGAATTGCACAGTCTGCGCTGAAGTAAAACCAGGATGCACCTCTATTTGGTTAACCATAGGTATGATTTCTGCCATATCCATTAGTGCTTGTAAGTGGTGCGGTAGGAAATTGCAGACGCCAATGGCTTGTACGCGACCATCTTTGTAGAGCTTCTCGAAAGCCTTCCAAGTAGAATGGTTTATCTCTTTCCAGTCATTATGCCATTTGCCGACAGCAGGAGTATGGATAAGATAAAGGTCAAGGTATTCCAATCCTAACCGCTTCATGGATGCATCGAAGGCTTTGAGCGTCTTGTCGTAGCCACGATCTGTATTCCACACTTTGGTGCTTACAAACATATTCTGACGCTGTATTGTTCCGTCATTTATGCTTTGTCTTACGGCTTCACCCACATACTCCTCGGTGTTATACACGACGGCTGTATCAATATTGCGGTAACCAGCTTTGATGGCATGCTTTACAACACCGACAAATTCATCTCCATAGCCTGTTGTCCAATCAGTTGGCATGGTACCGTAACCGATAACAGGCATATTGATACCATTCTGTAAAATCATGCTTTCTTGATTTTTTTCGTTCATAATTTAGTCTTTATTGTTGTACTTTATTTGTCTGCTTGGCTGTTGCCCCATATTTTTCTCCCCATTCAAGCATTTTGTCAAAGATGGGTATCAATGTATGGCAAAGTTCCGTTTCCTTGTATTCCACCGTGACTGGCCTTGTATCAGTGACGGTACGTGTGACGAGACCAAACTGCTCCATAGCCTTTAGTTCTTTGGAAAGCATTCGTGTTGTTAGTTTTGGGATGCTGCGCTCTATTTCACGAAATCTCGTATTGCCACACTCGCAAATGGAGCACAATATTTGTACCCTCCATTTCGTGCCTATTACGTCAATTGTGTCTTGCAAAGACTGAAAGTCCAGCTCGCATTTCTTTTCCATAAATGATTCTATTTTGTTATTTGGTTACAAAAGTATATCAAATAATTAAAACTGCAATGAGCCTATAGCTTCTTTTATGTTTTTTTAGTAGTTACGAGCTGAAACATTCAAAAAAGGAAATTCCACTATTCCATCGTTTATAGACAACAAGCTTATTATCGCCTATAAACGATGAAAATACAAAACACCTTGTTCTTTTACTATTTGATAAACTTCAATCTCAACGAGTTGAGCACCACGCTTACACTCGAGCATGCCATCAAGGCACTAGCCCACATTGGGGTAATCTGGAAGTCGATGCCGAAGAGATGCAACGCTCCTGCTGCCAATGGGATGCAAACGATGTTGTAGATGAATGCCCAGAAGAGGTTCTGCCAAATCATGCCCACCGTCTTGCGACTGAGTTTCACGGCATCGGGAATCGTAATCAGGTCGTCGCCCATCAGCGTAACCTGCGCAACATCCATCGCAATGTCAGTGCCCTTGCCTATCGCCATGCTCACATCGGCGAGCGCCAATGCCTGGGTATCATTGATGCCATCACCTATCATCAACACACGCTTGCCCTCGTCCTGCAACTTCTTGACCAAAGCCTGTTTGTCGCCAGGTTTCACCTTGCTCTGATAGTGCTGGATGCCAGCCTTCTCAGCCCAATAACGAGCAGCCTCATCCTTGTCTCCACTCATCATATACACCTCGATGCCCTCCTCTTGCAACTGCATCATCGCCTCTGCGGCATGAGGTTTGAGAGTTTCACGAGATTCCAAGGCTGTTTGCAAAGCTTTCTCATCTGTTGCAGCCAAAGCTGAAAGATTGTCTGCCTTCGTAAAGTCCGTGTTCTGGTTCGGAATAGTGAGCGTACCCGTCTTGTCGATGACGAGAGCATTCACCTTGCGGAGATTTTCGAGCGCACTGGCATCCTTGATGAGTATTTGCTTCTGAGCCGCCTTACCGATACCCACCATCAAGGCTGTAGGAGTCGCCAAACCCATTGCGCATGGACAAGCCACTACCAATACGGCAACAGCACTCAATATCGCCTGAGGCAGATAAGCATTGCCACCTATCAACCACCAAGCCAAGAAAGTAATCACAGCGATGGCTGCAACCACCGGCACAAAGACCAACGCAGCCTTATCGACCACTCGCTGTACTGGAGCCTTCGAACCTTGCGCCTCCTGCACCATCTTGATGATATGCGCCAAGGCGGTGTTCTCACCTATCTGCTTGGCTCTCATACGCAACTTGCCTTGGCTCGGAATCGTGCCAGCCAACACCTCGTCGCCTACTCGCTTTGCCGCAGGAGTAGGTTCACCGGTAATCATTGCCTCATCCACGTATGCTGCATCGGCAGTCATAAAGCTCTCTGCCTGAGTCACCACACCATCCACAGGAATTTTCTCCCCGGCACGCACCTCGATGATGTCGCCGTATGATATAGTGGAGATAGGTACTTCCTCCAACTTATAATCATTGAAAGCATTGGATTTGCCATCGGCACATTCGGTTTCCGTCTTCTCCAATTTCTCATTGGTAACCAATCGGGCAGTCTTCGGCTGCAATCCCATCAACTGCTTGATGCTCGCTGCCGTACCATCCTTCGCCTTCTCTTCCAAACATCTGCCTGTCAAGACGAACGTGATGATCATCACCGATGCATCGAAGTAAGTATGCCACTCGATGCCTCTCGGAGTCCAAACGCTATCTCCAAAGAAGGTATTGAAAGTGCTAAATAGGAAGGCGATGAGGGTACTCAAAGCCACAAGCGAATCCATATTTGCCGTGCGATGCCTGAGCTGCTTCCAAGCAGAAACATAAAACTGGCGACCACAGTATATCATATTCGCTAAAGCGAGAATCAAGCATATCTGATTAGCAAAACTACTGGTATGATGCCCCATATCCACGCCATCCGACACATTGTTCGACTCCATGCCGAGCGAAATCCATCCCATCGAGAACGCCATGACGAGGATGGCGAAAAGCCAAGACAGAAGGGTCTTGCGTTTCAAGAGGACAAACTCACGACGGTTGATTTCATCGGCACTTCTATCCTCCTCGATGACGAGGTCATAACCTGCATTGGAAATCTCTCGCTTCATATCTTCGAGCGTAATCTTCTCTGGGTCATAATCGACGAGGGCGGTGCGTCCTGCCAAGGAAACCGTGGCTGACTTGATGCCTTCGAGTGAATTGAGCTTACGCTCTACATTGGCAGAGCACACCGAGCATGCCATGCCTATTACAGGTATTGTTTTCTTCATTATTTATCCTATTTCATTTTTCCAACAATACGTTAAGTGTAGAATTCTTCACTCTTTGTTCTTTACTCTTCACTTAACTACACAACTATCTTGGTTGCAAAAGTACAAAAAATCTTTTGCAACCTATATGCAAATAGGGAAAAATCAAATAATCAGCGTGTTAAGTAATGCCAAATATGCCCTCGGGGGCGAATGCGGAACGTTGATGCTCCAATATCTGGCTTTTTGGATGCTGCATACAACAGGACGAGGCAGCATCATCCAAAGGGATGGTACGATACCCACAAAGATAGGTGCTGCATCGAAGTCAAGCTGCTGAATTGAGAGCGTAGGCGACAACTTCACCTGCTTCACGTCCATACAGTGCTTACGCAACTGCTCGCCGTGCATATCCTTGCAACAATCATAGCTTAGGCATTTCTTCAGACAACAATCCTGCACAGCTCCCACCATCACCTTGTCATAGCGAAGGCAGTGCATGACGGTAGTACCCACGCTCATGTAAACCACCATGAGCGAGAGCATCAGAGCCATCAATATGTTGAGTGAACGTTTCATACCTTATTATATATTATCCTAACATCTGAAAAGAAAGTTTCTTAAGCCCTTCCTTTTCGGCTTGCAAAATTAATTCATTTCTTGCAAATAGCTAACAAGTGAAGCTAATATATAAGATTATTTAAGGATTTCTTAGTTCCCTCTTAACTTTTTACTTAAATGCTCCCGAATCAGAATCCCGATTGTTCAAGCGCTTCTGAATATCTTTCTTCTTGCCCGAGAATAGGTTCCAGCTCACACCAAGGCTTATCATGCGATTGTTGTCCTTGATGGTGTGCCACTCCTTTCGAGAAAGCATTGGGTTGTCGATGGTCTCAAACTTGTACTTGGCATCGCAGAAGAGCCAATAGCACAGGGCGGTGATGCGCCATCTGCCCAACTGATAATAAGCTGTGAGTATGCTGCAACTCTCATCCCAACGATTATAAGGTCCCTGAGGAGTCTTTGCCGTAATGTTACCCATATACTCTGCACCAAACTTACCTTTTTGAAAGCGAATCTCATATTGCAATGGGATACACCATTGATTGTGCTTGCCAATGATTCCACTGCTCGTGGAATATCTTTCGAAAGAGCCATACAGACCGATATTAAGAATCTCGCTCTTGAAAGGCTTGATATTGATGGCGTAACCCACGCCATACCACCACTGATAATTGGAGTTCTCATAGGTCTGCACAAGATACTTCTGATCCTGGATGTTGCGCCACTCGTAATAGACGCTCATCGGACTGTCGGTATAGACTCCGAAGAAAGCCAATTGCCCCTGTATCCATGAATGATACTGGTTGATTCGCAAGAAAGCACCATACTCATTATTGGAGGTCAAGTTAGGATTTCCCTGCTTCACCACTCCTGGGATGATGATGGTGGTATTCTCGTTGAGGTCGGAAATCGGAGGATAGTTCACACCATTGGAGGTTTGCAACTGGATGGAACCATTCTTGATGGGGTA
>DBLF01000069.1:112765-123292 GCA_002297965.1 Candidatus Segatella papionis | reverse complement strand
GCATAGTAGTTTACGTCTCTTGAAAGTTTGAAATCTCGCTCCATCAGCATCATGAAGTGATTGAAGAGTTCTCTCACCCGATAAGACTTCACGTCATCAAGGCGATACTGCGGATTGCGCTGCAAATATTCATGGAAACCGATGAAGAAGGCTTTCAGTTGGCAGAGCACCAACTGGGAGATGCAAGTACACTCCGACTGGTCGAAATACACTTTTAACAAGGCGAACATACCATTGATGATGTTCGTCACCACAGGCGTATCTTGGCGGCAACGGTCTTCTCGCAAGGAAGAATACACAGTCTGCTCCAACTGCAAACTCGCCTCACGAAGCAAACTGGCATTATACTTCAAGATTTCAAATTGAAGTGAAGAATGAAGAGTGAAGAGTGAAGAATTCTCTTGTCCTTCATTTGTATGAATTTCCCTCAGTTCCACCACATCATTCGGGAAGACGGTGATGACCGCCCCCTCGTAAAGTTCCCATTCCTTATAATTGACATTCAGCACCGCCCTACCCTTGCGGCAAATCAATATCGCCCCGTAAGTCAACACTTGCGGTCCCTCCTGCCATTCCTCCAAACCAGAAGTAAAGAGGCTTGCCTCCTGGTGGCTGCTTAACTCATATAATTCCATTTTATTCGCTTTTTGGGTACAAAAGTACACAATTTATGTGATAAAAAAGAACGATTGTTCCGAAAAAGTCCATCCACTGCGAAATATTTAAAGCGATGGTTTGCCGAAATCGCCGTACCTTTGCACCCGAATTCAAGAGATAACAAAATTCCACTGAAATAGATTATTCCAAAGGAACAGACTATTTTGAAGGGATAGATTATTCTTAAGGGATTAATCATTGAAAGTAGAAACATTCAAAATTAATAATACAAGATAGATGATCAAGAAAATCATGTTTGTAAGCCTTCTGCTAGCAGGAGGCGCATCGTGGGCTGCGGCTCAAACCGCCAGCTCGGCGTCAGTGACAGCGGCTCAATCATCCAGTCCTGCTTCTTCTGAAGCTTTGGCTCAGCCATCCAGCAATCAACAGACGATGACTCTCCAGAGACTTTACAACCTGGCTGACCAAAACAGTCAGAAAGTAAAGGTGAGCGAGGTGGCTCTCCAAGCTGCCGACGAAGGGGTGGCAGCAGCCAAATCGGCTATGCTTCCAAGTATAGACTTGGGACTCCAAGGCAGTTATACGGGCAATGCCTTTATGCTGTCGAGAGGTTTTTCTGCCAGTGGAACGACCGATTACATCGTACCAGGCGTGGGAGTCATCCCAGTAAAAAACGGCAAGCAGGACACACCCCACTGGGGAAACAGTTTTACGGCTCAAGTGGCGCAGGTGGTTTATGCCGGTGGTGCTATCCGTTCGGGTATTCGCATGGCTGAATTGGGCAAGGGACTTGCCGAACTCGACGTGGAGAAGAACCGACAGGAGGTGCGTTTCCTATTGACAGGCTACTACCTAGACCTCTGCAAACTGAGCAACCAGATGGACGTGGTTCGACAGAACATCGAACTTACTCAGAAGGTAATTGCCCAGATGAAGGCTCGCCGTGAGCAAGGCACCGTCTTGAAGAACGACATCACTCGCTACGACTATCAGTTGAAGAGCCTGGAGCTCACACTGAAGAAACTCATCGATGCTTCTGCCATCATCAACCATCAGCTTGTCACCACCCTCCACTTGCCGGAGCAGACCGTGATTGTTCCCGACAAGAACGAGGTGAATACCGACATCAATGCGCTCTCTGCCATCAAGACACAGAACACATGGCAGCAGAAGGCTGCGGAGAACAACATCGGCATCCGACAGGCACAAGTAGCCCAAAATCTTGCAGCGGAGAAAATCAAGCTGGCCAAGGCTTCCTTGTTGCCTTCGGTGGCTGTCGTGGCAGAGAACCAGTTTAATGGTCCTTATACGCAAGACCTCATACCGAAGGACTGCAACGTGAACGTATGGTTCATCGGGGTTGGCGTGAAGTACAGCTTGGGAAACATCTGGAAGAACAAGCATCAGATTCGCAAGGCACGTGTGGAGCACCAGCAGTCGCAGGAAACGATTGCATTGGCACGAGAAGGCGTGGAGAACGCCGTACAGGCCAACTACACCAATCTCCTCACTTCACAAACAGAAGTAGAAACCCAAGAGAAGCAGGTGGAGCTTGCCAAGCAGAACTACTCCGTGGTGCAAAACCGCTACCAGAACGACCTGGCTCTCCTCACCGACATGCTCGACGCTTCCAACATGAAGCTCTCTGCCGAGATGGCACTGGTCAACGCTCGCATCAACATGCTTTACAATTTCTATCAACTCAAATACGTAACAAACACTTTATAATTGCGCAATTCATTACGCAACAAAACATTTTATCATAATGGAAAAGAAAAAGATACATACCTATTTATATAATGCACTCATCGTGGTTTGCCTCTTGGGCGGAGCAGCCTACGCAGCAAGTCAGTTCATGCACTTCGGTGGCGGAGAGTTCACCGACAACGCCCGCGTTCGCCAGAACATCGTGCCACAGAACTGCCGTGTGCAAGGTTTCATCCGTGAGGTACGCTTCACCGAGTTTCAGCAGGTGAAGAAGGGCGACACGCTCGCCATCATCGAGGACTCCGAGTTCCGCCTGCGTCTGGCTCAAGCCGAGGCAGACCTCGTACGTGCACAACAAGGTTCGAAGGGAACGGCAAGCAGCATCGTTACCACCAAGACCAGCATGGGCGTAACCGACGCTGGCATCGAGGCGGCTCGTGTGCAGATGGAGAACGCCAAGCGTGAGGATCTTCGTTTTGAGAAACTCCTCGGGCAGGATGCCGTCACACGTCAGCAGTATGATAAAGTTCATACAGGCTATCTGAGTGCCAAGGCTGGTTATGAGCAGGCGGTTCGCTCTCGTCAGACCCAGTCGGCTGTCGTAGCAGAACAGGGGCACCATCTCTCTGCTTCCGAGCAGGGCATCGAGTTGGCTCGCCGTGCCGTGGATTTGGCTCGCCTCAACCTTTCCTACTGCTACATCATCGCCACTTGCGATGGTACCGTTGGTTCGAAGGACATTCATGTAGGCCAGTTGGTCAACCCAGGACAGACATTGGTGAGCATCGTTGACAAGGGCGAACGCTGGATTGAGGCTAACTATAAGGAAAGCCAGCTCCCTCACATCAAGGTGGGCAGCAAAGCCAAGATTACCGCCGATGCAGTGCCTGGCGTACAATACACAGGTACCGTGGAGCGCATCTCAGATGCCACAGGCAGCGCCTTCTCGCTCATCCCTATCGACAATGCCACAGGCAACTTTGTGAAAGTGGAGCAGCGTGTAACGGTACGCATCAAGCTCGACAACAATGCCGACATCGCCAAGCTCAAGGGCGGATACAATGTAGAATGCATCGTTGAAGATAAATAAAGAGGTCATTAATAATGGAACTAAAAAATAATGAGACCATTAAATAATGTGACTGAAAAAAGATAATGAGAACAAAGAATCATGGGACAATTAACTGAATTCTTTATGAAAAGCCCGGGTGGACCACCACCCAACATGGGCTTTTCGATGCCGATGATGAAGGGCTGGGTGCCTCGCCGCATACAACCATGGCTGTACGTGCTGAGTGCCCTTTGCTTTCAGTTTGGCGGCGGTATGTACCTCGGTGCATTGGAAAGCATTCGAGGCACCACCAACTTTATGATAGAGGACGTGATGTTCCTGCTTTACGCCAGCCTTGCGGGAATGGCAGCCTATTTCCCGATGCTCTTCCGCATGAAGTTTCGCTTCACCAACAAGCAGTTGCTTTGCGGCTCAGCCATCGTGCTCGCCGTTTGCAATGTGATTACGATGCACTCCCAGTCGATGCCTGTCTTGGTAGTGGCTTGCTTCATAGCCGGAATGGCGAAGATCGAGGGCACGTTCGAGTGTATGAGCAGCATCCAGCTGTGGATTACCCCACGCCGTGATTTCGCCGTGTTCTTCCCTGTGCTCCACATCATCCTGCTCACCGCCATCGAGGGCAGCGGATGGCTTGCCGCTTGGTTCGGCCATCATTTCACGTGGCAGATGATGCATGCGTTCACCGTAGGCACCATGTCGTTTGTGCTGCTCATACAGTTCATCTGTTGCCGCCCGTTCTGTCCGATGCCTCAGCGTCTCTCGCTCAAGGGCATCGACTTTCAGGGAGCACTGCTCATCTGCGCATTGATGCTCGTGCTGTCTTACATCGTGGTTTATGGCGATCATTACATGTGGTTCGACGCTCTTCACATGCGCATCCTGCTCGGCATTGCCATCATGCTTGCAGGCATTCTCCTTTACCGCCTGCGCTATTATCGCTACCCTTACGTGGAGTTTAAGCTCTTCACGTTTCGCAACGTGGTGCCTATCCTCATCGTCACCATCTTCGCCGAGCTGGCTCTCGGAGCGGAACATACGATGGAAGAGATTCTCTACAGCGAGGTGGTTCGTCTGGAAGAGTTGACCAAGGAGTCGCAGTATATGTGGGTTCTTCCTGGTATGTACGTAGGCATCTTGCTCGACATCTACTGGCTGAAGGTAAGGAAATGGAAAGTGTGGAAACTCTTCGGCATTGCCTTCCTGAGCATTGCGGCTTATGGGATGTTGATGTATTTCACGCTCGACATCAGCGTGAACATCGAGCAGTATCGCCTCGCCATCTTCCTCAGAGGATTCTCCTACGCCATCCTCGGACCTACGTTGATGTGGGCGTTGGAGGAATCAGTGCCGAGCCTGGAGCTCTTCTTCATGGGTTTGTTCGTATTCAACATCTTCCACATGTATCTGGCGGGAGCTACCGGTTATGGCATTTACACCACCCTCTTCTCCCATTTCCTGAACGACGACATGACGAACTACGGTCAGCAGCTCACGCTCACCCATCTAGACTTGTCGCATTTCAACTTCGGTGAATATGTAGGCAACGACTTCCTGCATTCGATGATGCTAGTGGCGATGAAGCAAGTCTATGGCTACGTCATTTGGTTCGCCTTGGCGATTGCCGCCGTCTTCCTGCTGTGCGACATTCCAGCCGTGCGCACCAATATTCGCAAAGTGCCTAGATGGTCGGTTTACGCCATCGAATACCTTGCGAGAAAGAGGTAAATAATACAGGTTGTTGGTGAATAAGCCAGCAACCTGTATTTTAGTTTATAAAGCCAGCAACCTGTATTTTTTTATCCAAAAATTACCTACTTCCAATTATTTTGTGTACTTTTGCATAAGATAGGCTGCACCTCAGCAATTAAAACAAGCTTTATTGCGTTCGAATTGCACTATCTTTGCAAGCCAATAGAAAATAAAAAAATACAATAAAAAATTATGAACGGAATTTACACTATCGGTCTCTTGGTACTAAGCAACATCTTCATGACCATCGCTTGGTACGGACATCTCAAACTCCAACAAACTGGCGTAAGCAGCAACTGGCCTCTCATCGGGGTGATCGCCTTCAGTTGGGCCATCGCCTTTTTCGAATATTGCTGTCAAGTGCCAGCCAATCGCATCGGTTTTGTGGATAACGGCGGTCCCTTCACCTTGGTACAGTTGAAGGTGATACAGGAGTGCGTGTCGCTCATCGTCTTCGCCATCATCGCCAACATCCTCTTCCAGGGACAAGGCTTGCACTGGAATCACTTCGCAGCCTTCGTCTGCTTGATAGCCGCCGTGTACTTCGTATTCATGAAATAAGATAATCAATACTAAAATTATGATAAAGAAAGGTAAACATACCGTATTGTTCATTTGCCTAGGCAACATCTGCCGCTCTCCGGCAGGCGAAGGCATCATGAAGAGCCTGGTAGAGAAAGCTGGGCTCAGCGACGAGTTTGAAATCGACTCTGCGGGCATCGGCAGTTGGCACATAGGGCAGTTGCCCGACAGCCGCATGAGAAAGTGTGGAGCGGAACATGGCTACAATTTCAACAGTCGTGCCCGCCAATTCCAAAAGTCGGACTTCAACCGATTCGACACCATCGTGGTGATGGACAACGAGAACTATCGTGCCATCACCTCCATGGCTTCCAGCCAAGCCGACAAGGACAAGGTGGTTCGCATCGCCGACTTCCTGGCGGAGCACCGTGAGTACACCACCGTGCCCGACCCATACTACGGCGACTACAGCGACTTCGAACTAGTCATCGACTTGCTGGAGGATGCTTGCCAAGGGTTGCTGAAGGCCATCATGGAGAAATAGTGTAGCTTGCAAGAGCCATACAGGAACTAAACTGCAAGCTTCCCCACTGCCGTGGGGGGCTTTGTAGAGAAAGTGGTGCTTTGGCAAATCTTCCATTGACAACTAAGAGCCGTTTTTTGCTCCATTCTCCGCAGCAGAGTGCGAAAAACGAGCAAAAACGCTATCCAAACGAGGTTCTAATTGGCAAATTTCATTTTCCCAGTTGGAGAAATATATTTTCCTAGTTAGAAAAATAATTCGGTATTTTTCGACAATTCGATAAGACGGAAGCTGAAAACCAAACTTTCATTCCTTCCATCAGAACCTGATTTTCACGCCTCCCATCGCCGTGAAACCAGGCATTTCATAGCCCTTATTAATCTGATATTTCGCATCGGTCAGATTATCGAAGTGGGCGAAGATATCGAGATTGTCTGAATCATATTGCTTCCCTCAGAGAAATAGCCAGTCACATCCATCGCGAAATAGCGAGAGAAACGCTTGCCTATCGTCACCTCATAGTTCATCATGCTCTCTGGGTCGAGGTCGGGGTTGGCAGTGCCGTAGAGATACATCTCTCGGAAGGAAGGGTTGCGATAGCCCTTGGCGAGTGAAGTCGAAATGGTCCTGCAATCCATCCGTGCGGTCGTATCCGAGCGAAACCATCGACGAGAACTTGCCCTTGCGCACCATGTTGGTGAGCGAACTTTGCCAAGTGTTGTAGCTGCCATACTGCGATGTGAGCACCGTCTGCACCCCATCCTGCTGCGCATGCTTGGTAATGACATTGATGACACCGCCCATCGCATTCGAGCCGTAGAGCACAGAACCTGGACCACGGAGCACCTCCACATGATCTACATATTCCGTCTCATAAAAATCGGCTACGGGATGGGAATACAAACCAGCGAATTGAGGCTGTCCATCCACCATCATCAAGATGGAATTGGTAGGCGAACCTCCCACGCCACGAATCTTGATGCCGCCGCTGCCGCCATTGCTCACGCCGAATCCGAAGATGTTGCGCTGAGAAACGAAAAGGCTTGGCACTTCGCCCGAAAGAGCCGCCAAGAGTTGTGAAGTGCCGTGCTGGCGGTTGATGCGCTCGATGAGCGGTTTCTCGTCATCGCCAGGTTGAGCCACGTGGGTAAATACGAGGTCGAGGCAAGCTTGGTCGAGTGCCACAGGGTCGGTGCTGGCAAGGATGCCCATGTCCTTGAGCTTCGGGTCGGCAGGATGGCTGTCGCAGTCGCAATCCACGCTCATATTGTTCATCACATTAATATGAATCATTACCCAAATTACGGATTTTGAGAAAATCCCCGATGGTTTTAGGGAAAATCATACGTCGGTTTATGGTTTTCCCCTTGCCTTTATACATTTTTTGCCCTATCTTTGCCCCATCAAAAGTAAAGTACAGCATCTCGATACGAGAACCGCCATCCACTTTTCTTGCGATGCGTAACAAAAAAAGAGTAATAACCCTTTAAAAAGAGAAGATTATGAGACGTACATTATTAGCAATAGTAGCAGCCATGATGATGTTTACATCAGCAAAGGCTCAGAGATTGACCGACATACAGGCAGAAGCTCGCTTCATCACCGACAAGATGGTAGTGGAACTGGGATTGAGCAACGTTCAACGTAACAACATATTGAACATCAACCTCACTTACCTCGACGGCATCCGCAGCTATCGTGACATCGACGCCAATGGCTGGAGGTACCGCAACAAGCAGCTCAAGCGAATGCTCACCGCCCAGCAGTGGAAGAGATACAAGGATGCTTACTACTTCTATCGCCCTATCAGCTGGCGCAACGATGCTTACATCCACAACATCTACGCCAAGTATCCGAAGCAGAAGAACTGGCGAAAGGGTGGACCTCGCCCAGCTTGCGACCCTCGCCCAGGTCACGGACCTCGCCCTGATTTCAGAAACGACAAGCGTCGCCCTGATTTCAATGGTAAGCCAGGACCTGACTTCAAGAAGGGCAATCCAGGGCCTGACTTCAAAAAAGGTAAGCCAGGACCTGACTTCAAGAAGGGAAAGCCAGGCAAGCACGACCGTCCAAGCTTCGGCAATGGCAGACGAGAGTTTTGACAGCAATTCGCCATAGACTATGAGTCTATGACGGTTGGAACTACGACCAATGTGACGGTTGGAATTACAACTTAAACGCTCATCAAAACAGAAACTGCAGCAGGTATAAAACAAACTCCCATCCCCATTTCTCGGTATTTGCAAGAACCATCATTTTTAGGTATTGCAAGTATCGAGAAATCTCCTTACCTTTGCACCCGAAAAATGTAACTAAAGGTAAAGAATTAAAAATGAAAACAACAATTGTAATTTATGGCTCTTCCACTGGCTCTTGCCAGTCAATAGCCGAGACCATCGCCTCTAAGCTCGGTGCAGAGGCTGTAGATGTAACAAGCATCAACGACGATACTATCAAGAGTCACGAGAATCTCATCCTCGGAACCTCTACCTGGGGCGCAGGCGAGATGCAAGACGACTGGTACGACGGAGTGAAAGTGCTCAAGAGCGCAGGTTTGAGCGGCAAGACCGTGGCCATCTTCGGTTGTGGCGACAGCGAGTCTTATCCTGACACATTCTGCGGCGGCATGAAGGAACTCTTCGACGCAGCAGTGGAGGCAGGTGCCAATGTATTGCCAGGCGTTTCCACCGACGGCTACACCTTCGACGACAGCGAGGCTGTGGATGGTGACAAGTTCGTAGGCTTGGCTCTCGACGAGGTCAACGAGGACGACAAGACAGAGGAGCGCATCGACGCTTGGCTCGAAGCCATCAAGCCATCGCTATAATATTTTCTTGGTCAAGAACGGGAGAATGATGTTCTTTCCCTTGACCAGGAACTCACCCAAAAGTTCGCAAAAATTTTGATAATGTTTTTATAAAGTATAAAAAGTTCGGATAGTATGCAGCAGGAAATGACAATGCCAATAGATTTGAAGGTTTTGATGAATCACATCTATGAATATAAGAAAGGTGTACGCCGCATGGTGCTCTTCACTTTCAACAAGAAATATGAGTCTTTTGCCATAACAAGATTGAAGCGCCAAAACATCGACTACATCATC
Source organism: Candidatus Segatella papionis (assembly GCA_002297965.1). Taxonomy (GTDB): domain Bacteria; phylum Bacteroidota; class Bacteroidia; order Bacteroidales; family Bacteroidaceae; genus Prevotella; species Prevotella papionis. The sequence goes on along the minus strand of DBLF01000069.1, from coordinate 113,998 downwards.
CAGCCAGTAGGCAACGACCGTCTGAACCTATTCTTCGGCAAACGTGAATGCCTGGATGCTATCCGAATGATTGTCACCAAACCATTGTGCCAGCTCTCGCCAGAGGAGGACTTCATTCTCGGTACGATGCTTGGCTACGACATTTGTGCCCAATGCGAAAGATATTGCGAGCGCAAGAAGAAAGCTTGCTAATACAAGAAAAAATATGCGGACACAAGAAGAAAGCATGCTGATGGAAAGGTTAGCATGCTTTTTTGCTTATTTTACTCTTTCATCGTCCTTTCCTCATCCTTTCCTTACCTTATATTTTCTCCTTTTCCTCCCCATATTTCCTACCACATCTATGTGATTTTTCGCCCTTCCCACCCACTTTCGTGTTCGTAGATTTCCTATTATCCCGTAAATTCCGTACCTTTGTGGGGAAAAATGACAAAAATGGATTAAATGACAGAAGTAAAATGACAGAAGTAAAAAGACAGAAGTAAAAAGACAGAAGTAAAGAAGGCAATGGGAAAAAGAAGAATCGCTCTACAGCACGCATTCCATACTTCGCTGCCCATCATGGCAGGGTATGGATTCTTGGGACTGACTTATGGCATTTACATGCACGAGTTGGGCTTCAACTTCTTGTACCCTATGCTTCTCGCCATCACCGTGTATGCTGGGAGCGCAGAGTTTCTCTTGGGCAACATGCTGCTCGGCAGCTTTCATCCTCTGCAAGCCTTTATGATGGTGCTGATGGTGAACGCCCGACATTTGTTCTACGGCTTGTCCATGCTCGACAAATACAAGGGGTTGGGCTGGAAGAAGTTCTTCCTCATCTTCGGAATGTCGGATGAGACTTTCGCCCTTTGCAGTTCCACCCCTGTGCCTAAAGGGGTGGACAAGGGATGGTTTCTGCTCTGGACCACCTGGCTCGACGAGACCTATTGGGTCATCGGGGCAACCGTGGGAGGCTTGATAGGTCCGTGGCTCACCTTCGACCTCAAGGGACTCGACTTCGTGCTCACCGCCATGTTTACCGCCATCTTCGCCGACAACTGGCTCAGGGAGAAAAGTCACGTCAGCTCCATCTCAGGACTCCTCATCACGGGCTTCTGCCTCATCCTCTTTGGCGCAGACAGTTTCATCATCCCGAGCATGGTCATCATCCTTGTGTTCCTCACACTGGCAAGGGGGAGAATGGAACGAGCTGGCTTCAATACAGAAAAGGAACGAGCTGGCTTCAATACA
>DBLF01000069.1:90393-112718 GCA_002297965.1 Candidatus Segatella papionis | reverse complement strand
CAGAAACGGAACGAGCTGGCTTTGAAGTAGAAGGATTTTCACAAAAGATAAAACAAGCAAGTAGCAAAACAGAGAAAGGAGGCGCAAAATGAGCATCACCCAACAAATCATCATGGTGGCTGCGGGCGCAGTGGCAACGATGCTCACCCGCTTCATCCCCTTCATCCTTTTCCGTCCGGGCAAGCCTACGCCTAAGTACATCATGTATTTAGGCAAGGTGTTGCCAGCCTCCGTCTTTGCCCTCTTGGTCGTTTACTGCTTGCGCGACATCGGCAAGAATTCAGTGTTTTCGCCAGACGCATTGATGCAAATTGCTGGTGTCTTCATCACCATCCTCGTGCACGCCTGGCGAAAAAATCTGATGTGGTCGATAGCCGCAGGAACCATCGGCTACATGCTACTCATAAGGGTTTTCTAATTACCAGGGAAAAATCCCAGAGAAACTCTTCTTTGGGAAAATCATCCTTGATAGCTCTATAGTTCTATCTCCTCCAAATCATCAGGCACGAAGATTCTGCCCTTGAAATTCTCGGCGGCTTCCTTCGCATAGGTTTCCCTGCGAGTGGCGAGCGTCTTCTCCTCTGTATGATAGAGGATGAGGTTCTTCACATCCAGCTCTGCCGCCAACTTGCCTGCGTCGAGCGCCGTACTGTGGCACTTCTCGTAAGGCTTGAAAGTATCCCGGTCGGCATAGAGACAGAACGCCTCGCACATCATCCAGTCGGCGTGCTCGATGTATTGGCGGTTGAGCGGATTGTAAGGTTCGTCGCCCAGGCAAGCCAAGACCAATGGCTTGGCTGTTTCACAAGACACAGGATACTCATCAGCAGAAACTTCTAACGAGCCAGGCAACTCCGCACGGAATCCGAATTGCTTCTCCTTGGTGGAATGGATGTCGAAGCATTCCAGGTGCATGTCTCCCACCCCGAAGCTTTCACCATCCTTCAGCTCATGGAATTCCACTCGCTCCGCCACCTTCGCCAACTGCTTCTTGGCGAGCACCATGTCGATGATGGTCTTCACCACCTTCATCACCTTGTCGTGGCTATAAACATGCAGTTTTCCCTCGTAGCCCTTGCATTGCGCCACCATGCGAATCACCCAAATCACGCCGAGCACATGGTCGGTGTGGGCGTGGGTTACGTAGAGATGGTGAATGGCGGAAATCGGAACGTTCACCTTGCGCAGTTGCGAGAGGATTCCGTTTCCACCACCTGCATCCACCAAAAGCTTTGTGGTGGAAGTCTCCAGGATAAAACAAGTATTATAAATCTGGGAAACTGTCGCGTTTCCCGTTCCAAGCATTGTAATCTTATTCATATTCTTCTTTCTTATTTCTAATCTTTTTATTCTTAGAAACATCTCGATTCTTAGTAACATCTCGTCCACTTTCTCCAGCTGGGGCGATTTTTGTCTATCGAATTAATTATTTTCTAATGATTCATGGGTTTCCTGGTACGCCCATAATACATCATTTCCTCGAACAGCTCCTTCTTGCCTAGGAAATAGGCTTCGAGCGTATCCACCAGCACCGACTTGCCGAAGCGGCGAGGACGGCTCAGGTAATTGTACTTCTTGCCTTGGTTGGCAAGTTTCCAAATGAGGTCCGTCTTGTCAACGTAAAGAAATCCTTTCTTCCGAATCTCCTCGAAAGACTGGATGCCAACGGGCAATATTCTATCAATGGTCTCTGTCATAATCTGCCAAGTTTTTCGTAATCACGCTGCAAATATACGACAATTATCTGAATCCGCCAAGCTTTAACTCTGATTATTTTCACAAGCAAGCTTGATAGGGCGGTCATTAACGGTCACGGTCATTTTCGGTCATTAAGGAAAATGACCGTGACCGAAAATGATTTGCTGTCCACTCACCACCGAAAGAAATTCAGCATCTTCGGGGTGAGTGGACTTTTTTTATATTTTTTAAATCCCTTTACACCACATTTTCTTCTTTTTCTTGCTCAATCCAAAGGAAATGCGTATCTTTGCAAACTGATAAATAATGATAAAAAATAAACAAAGAATATACAGCATACAACAATGAACGATTTCCTTCCGCAACTCAAGAGACTCTCTCCCATCGCCGCCAGCAAGGGCAACAAGACTATGATGGGAAAGGAGATTTTCTTCATGCTGAAACCCACAGAAAGCGACGTGCTAGTCATCCCGGTGGACAAGAAACTGAAGCCTGTGGAGGCTGACTTCCACTACTACACAGGCGACACTTCGCAACTCTTGCGGGCACTCGATGCCATCAAGGAAGAAATGGCGTTCCAAATCTCCTGGGACGACAACGAGGCGGACAACGTGAGCCTCAACCAAAACCCTCATCTTCTCTACCAGATCATCAGATGCAAGAACCTGGTGGATGAGCAGGGAAACACCATACAAGTATCCCAAGACACCACCGTACTGCAACTGGTACTGAAGAAATACGGCAAAAACATAGAGCCGCATTTCATCATCCCGACGGAAGACAACGACCAAGAATTCGATGGCGCCAAGAAGTATGAGGACAACCATCTGAACCTCACGCTCCTCTCCGACAGCTTCGCCCTATCGCACGGCACCATCTACCCCATCGCCTCCATCGGCGACAACTACAGGCAGCTGGGCTATTTCGCCGCCCGATTCGCCGAGGACATGATAGAGCAATACCTCTCCGTGTTCTTCTCGTTCATCGAGAACGTGCAGGTGGTTTATGAGGACTACACCGTGGAGTTCTCCGAGAACGACATCATCCCTACCCCATCCCTCTCCTTCGAGAAAATCGACGCCGACAAGACGCTCTTCCTCCGACTGATGGAGTCGGTGAAGGGGCTGCCGCTCGACTTCGTGCAGCTGTTCGACCTCAGCATGGTGGCCTCGCTCTCGCTGGAGAAGAAAATCAAGGTGAAGCGTCTCGCCCACCTGCCGATGGACGAGACCATCGCCTCGCTGAAGAAGGAAATCACCACCTACGCCCCCACCAAGGAGGCGAAGAAGGAAGTCTATAACGAGGGCAACCTCTTCATCATACCCGAGGAGACGGCGGGTCCATTCCTGCTCCACGCCCTGCCTTCGCTCATCCGCACCTACCAGCTGGTGGGAGCCGAGAAACTGCGCCAATACAAGGTGAAGCCAGTGATGCCGAAGCTCAACATCAGCCTCTCGTCGGGCATCGACTTCCTGGAGGGCGACGCCACGCTCGAAGTGGACAACGAGCAATTCTCCCTGCAGCAAATACTCTCGCAATACAACTCTAAGAAATACATCCAGCTCAGCGACGGCGACCGAGCCATCATCGACGACGGCTACATGCGCCGGCTGGAGCGCATCTTCAAGCACAAGAAGGGAAAGGACGGCAAGGTGAAAGTATCCTTCTTCGACCTGCCCGAAATCGAAGACCTCATCAATGGTCCCTTGGAGGGCGAGGCGTTCAAGCACCACCGCGAGGTGTATGAGGGATTCAACCACCTGGCAGAGGAAAAGCTCAAGACTCCGAAACTGCAAGCCCACCTGCGCCCTTACCAGGCAGAAGGCATCAAGTGGATCAAGTATCTATACGACAACAACCTGGGCGGTTGCCTCGCCGATGACATGGGCCTCGGAAAGACCGTGCAGACCATCGGCGTGCTCACCCTCATCTATCCGAAGGTGAAGAAGCCTACGCTCATCGTGATGCCCCGAAGCCTGCTCTTCAACTGGCAGAACGAGTTGCAGAAGTTCGCTCCGCAACTCTCCGTCTATACTTACTACGCCGGCGACCGAGACATCAAGGAGGCGATGAAAAGCCAAGTGATTCTCACCACCTACGCCATGGTGAGAAACGACATCAAGGAGTTCAGCAAGAAGGATTTCCAGTACGCCATCCTAGACGAGAGCCAGAACATCAAGAACATGAACACGCAGACCACCCAGGCAGCCTTGTTGCTCCACGCCGAGCACCGACTCGCCCTGAGCGGCACGCCTGTGGAGAACAATCTCTCGGAGCTTTACTCCCTGTTCCGTTTTCTCAACCCTACGATGTTTGGCTCGCTCGACGACTTCAACACGCGCTACGCCGCCCCTATCCAAAAGGATGGCGACAAGGACACGCTGCTGAGTCTGCGCAAGAAGATTTTCCCATTCATGCTGCGCCGCCTGAAGAAAGATGTGCTGAAAGACCTGCCAGACCGCATCGAGCAGACGCTCTACGTGGAGATGAGCCCAGAGCAGCACGACTTCTACGAGCGAAGAAGACAATATTACTTTAACCAGGTAAGGCAAACCATCGCCACGGAGGGAATACAGAAGTCGCAGTTCATCATGTTCCAGGCGCTGAACGAGCTTCGCCGCATCGCCTCCATCCCTGAGAGCCTGAGCGACGGCCACATCAAGTCTCCTAAGCTCGACCTGCTGGCAGACACCCTGCTGGAAGCCGTGGCAAACGGCCACAAAGTAGTGGTGTTCTTCAATTTCATCGCAGGCATCGAGCAACTCAGCGAGCGACTAGACCAAAATGGCATCGACTACACCTGCATGACGGGTTCCACGAGAGACCGCCGCAGCATCGTGGAGCGATTCCAAAACGACCCCGAGTGCCGCGTGATGCTGATGACGCTGAAGACGGGAGGCGTGGGACTGAACCTCACCGCCGCCGACACCGTGTTTATCTTCGAGCCTTGGTGGAACAAGGCAGCCGAGGAGCAAGCCATCAACCGCCTGCACCGCTTCGGACAGAAGGCGAAGGTATTGAGCTACTCGCTCATCACGCAGCAGACCATCGAGGAGAAAATCCAGCTCCTGCAACAGCAGAAGGCTGAGCTTTTCGAGGGACTGATAGGAGCCGACTCCTCATCGTCGAAGCAGCTATCGGAGGAAGACATCAACTTCATCCTGGGATAAAAGAAAAAACGTGAAACGCTATCAGAAAAGGAAGTTTCGGAAGAAATCGAAAGTTTCAGAAGAAATCGAAAGTTTCGGAAGAAATCGAAAAGTCTCAGAAGAAATCGAAAGTTTCAGAAGAAATCGAAAGTTTCGGAAGAAATCGAAAGTTTCGGAAGAAATCGAAAAGTCTCAGAAGAAATCGAAAGTTTCGGAACCAACAAGGAAACAAGAAAAAATAGAATCAAAGACAAATGGCAACAGAAAAAGCACTCTTTGACATGAGCGACAAGCGTCCGGAGAAAATCATATATATGCCCGATGGCAAGGAAAAGACAAAGGCTGCGGATAAACTCAACCACCACTACCTGTCAGACTTGCAGGAAGAGGCCTACAGACTCCGCGATGTACTGAAAAAATATCACCTCGTGGCAACAACCCCCGCCGGCAAGAAGTACACCCCCGAGCCTATCCAACTGATATATACAGGCGAGAAGAAGCTGAAGAAGGATTTCATCGCCTTCCTCACCATCGTGAAGCATCCCAAGAACGCCTTCCTGTTCTTCGACGAATGGGGAGAACCGACGAAGGAAATCTTCCGAAAGACACTCGCCAACCATTTCATCTACCATAAGGAAGCCACCCAGCTTCTGGGCGAGCCTAGCATCGTCAAGAAGGAGAAGTACTTCTGGGAGAACGAGGTTGCGTGCGACAAACTGAGCGACTGGTTCGAATGCACAAAGGCCAGGGTGGACATCCGTCGCAAGGATGCTCACGAAATAAAGGGAAGTTACCTCAGCCTCAAGGATGGTACCCTGTACGTACAGTTTATGCACGTCTTCTTTCCCGAAAAGTTTCAGATAGAGAAATGCCAAGAGCTGCCACACGCCGAGGAATACAAGACCTACAGCGGCGAGGCCAACATCTTCACGGTGCTGCCCATTCTGTCATCGCTCTTCGACAGCGGTCAGCTCAACCTAGGCAGGAGCAAAATTCCTGCCACCGAGCTGAAAAAGGCAGCGAAGCTCATCAACCTGCCCGAGTTCTTCGACGATGGCAACAAGTATTTCGGCAACCTCTGCGCCCTCTTCGTGCTCAACATCTACACCATCTACTGCGAAGATTGGTACGACAACAGCCTCACGGAGCTACAAGACCTGCTGAAAGACATCTTCGAGACCATCGCCAAGATTCAGGACTACCTCCTGCCCATCGCCATGCCCCACTTCTCGGGATTAAGAAAGAACATCTGCGAGAGCAGTTACGCCAATCCCCTGGTCATCCAGCTGAACCAAAGCTTGGAAGACCTCCAAGCCAATGAATGGATTCCGGTGGAGAAGCTCTTGACACACTGCCGCACCTGGGATATCTATGCCGAGCGCAGATATCTGCTGTTCTATTTGGAAGACATCGACAGGGGAGTCTTGCACAACGACTTCGACAACAAGACCATCTACATAGACGACATGCTGCGAGAGTTCACCTACCCATTCCTCAAGGCAGTGCTCTTCGTCTATGCCGCCTTCGGATTTGTGGAAGTTGCCTACAAAGAGAAGCCAGCCGAAGATGCCACCTCCTACTTCGACACCCTGGAATACGTGCGCCTCACCAACCTGGGCAAGTACGCCCTGGGCATCGAGAAGAAATACAAGCGCACCAAGGCGAAGGACATCCAGTATTTCGAGCTGGACGAGGAGCGGCTCATCATCAAGTCGCTGGTGGAGAACAATCCTTACGAGAACCTGCTCTCCAACATGGCGGCTCCCATCTCGAAGAAGATGTACAAGGCGAGCTACAACACCTTCCTCAGCGGATGCGAGAAGCTGCAAGACATCACGAGCAAGATAGACTTCTTCAAGGAGTACATCTGCGCAGAGCCGCCAGCCAACTGGGAGGGATTCTTCAAGGAGCTGAAGAAGCGATGCAAGCCGATGAAGGCTCCGCAGAAGAAATACTCCTTATTCCAGATTCCAGCCGACAACAAGGAGTTGCAACGCATCATCCTCGCCGACCCCATCATCAGGAAATACTCGCTGAAGGCCGAGGGTTTCATCCTCCTGGTGGAGACGAGCAACAAGGGCAAGGTGACGGAAGCACTGAAGAAATACGGCTATCTATTATAATATTATAATAAGGTATAGAGATTGTAATGAATATGGAAAGAATACTGATAGTAGAAGACGACATAGCCTTCGGAACCATGATTCAGACATGGCTCAAGAAGAAGGGATTCGAAGTGGAGAAAGTGACTTCGATTAAGGCAGCCGTGCTCGCCTGGGAAGGGAACAAGGGTGCGACTGAGAGAACGGACAACGAACATGGGGACGGCAAAGGATTCGACTTGGTGCTCTCCGACCTCCGTCTGCCCGACCACGACGGCATCTTCCTCCTTCAATGGCTCAGAAAGCACGGCATCGGCGTGCCTTTCATCGTGATGACCAGTTACGCCGAGATTCAAAACGTGGTACTCGCCATGAAGTCGGGTGCCACGGATTACGTGGCGAAGCCTTTCCACCCCGAGATTCTGCTGGAAAAAATCAAGGAAGCCATCAGGAAGGGAAAGGAGGAAACGGAGAGAGCTGAGAACCAAGGAATCGGGAACAATGGAATCGGGAATAATGGAGCTTTGACTTCCAACGACGCTTCTTCCTCTAATTCTGAGGGAGCTTCTTCCTCTAATTCAAAGGGAGCTTCTTCCTCTAAATTCAAGGGAGCTTCTTCCGAAACCTCTGACGAAGCTCCCAAATATATTGAGGGCGAGAGCGAGGCTTCGAAGAAACTATACAGCTTCGTGTCTCTGGTAGCACCCACCCCGATGTCGGTGCTCATTCTGGGTGCCAGCGGAACGGGCAAGGAATACGTGGCGCATCGCATCCACGAACTAAGTCCTAGAGCCGACAAGCCTTTCTTCGCCATCGACTGTGGAGCCATCCCTAGAGACGTGGCTGCATCCGAGTTCTTCGGCTACGCCAAGGGAGCCTTCACGGGAGCCGAGCAAGACAAGAAGGGAGCCTTCGAGATGGCGAACGGCGGAACGCTCTTCCTCGACGAGATGGGAAACCTGAGCTACGACGTGCAGGTTCAGCTGTTGCGTGCCTTGCAGGAGCGCAAGATTCGCCCATTGGGCAGCAACAAGGAAATCGACATCGACATCCGACTGGTGTGCGCCACCAACGAGAACCTCGCCCAGCGTGTGGCTGAGGGGCAATTTCGTGAAGACCTCTACCACCGCATCAACGAGTTCACCATCTACATGCCGATGCTGAAAGAACGTGGCATGGACCTCTTCCTCTTCGCCGAGCTATTCATCAAGTACGCCAACAAGGAACTGAACCGCCACGTGGAAGGTCTCGACGACAAGGCGAAGGAGCGCATCGCCGCCTACTCATGGCCGGGCAACCTCAGGGAGCTGAACAATGTGATGAAGCGCGCCACCCTGCTAGCCCAAGGTCGCTACATCGGAGTAAGGGAACTGGAGATGAGCATGACGCAGACGCAAATCCAGCCGCAAGCCCCTACCACCCTACGCGATGAGCAGACGGAACAGCAGCGCATCGAGGCTGCCCTCAGAGCCGCTGGAGGCAACAAGAGCAAGGCCGCCCAACTGCTAGCCATCGACCGCAAGACGCTCTACAACAAGCTGAAGAAATTCGGGATTTAAACTCTTTCTTGGTGTGGGGAGCTTTGTCGGTTCAAGGTGTGCAGCTTTGTCGGTTCAAGATGGGGAATTGTGGAATTCCCCATTCCCCCTTCCACACTATTTTGTGGAATAATTCCACACTATTTCCCCACTTTCCACAATGGCAGGAAATATTGGCACGAGCGATTTCTTTTGATTATCAACGAGTTAAGAAAAATCTACTGTTTTTGGCACGGCTATTGTAATATTAGATAGTGAACTCGCAAACGAGCAACAAAGCAAACGAGCAATGAAGCAAACGAGGCAGTTCACAAAGAGAAAATAATAAACAATAATAATATTCACAATTTAAAAACAGTAAGATTATGAAAAAGTTAGTATTCGCAGCTATCGCAGCTATGGTAATGGTTTCAGTTAGCAACGTATTCGCCAGCAACAAGATGGCAAGTGTTTCTGCAGCAGCTCCAGCTGACACAGTAGCTCCAGCTCAGCCAGCCGACACTACAGCAGCAGAGCAGACTCCAGCACAGACAGCAGAGACTCCAGCTCAGCCTACACAGACTCCAGCCGACACAGCCACAACAACCAACTCTGCCGCACAGACAAGTTCAGTGGTTGCCGAGTAAATTACCTTCAAAAAACAGTAATACGAAGAATTAAACTCATAGACTATTTAAGAAAGAAAAATAAGTAAATAGACAAACAAAACATTAATTACGCGTCGCTTTCAATTAGTTAGGAGACCAATGGGAATCATTTTTCATTGGTCTCCTAACTCGTTTATAGGGAGAACGAAGGTTCCGGCGGATTTGCAACTATAGGGGAAGCGAAGGTTCCGGCGGATTTGCAATCCGACGGCAAGCAGCCAACAAGCATTTTTCTTCTTCGCCGGCAAGCAGCCAACAAGCAAGTTTTTTTTCTTTTTATTTTGGTTTTTCCCTGATTTATGCTAACTTTGCACACAAAAAAGAAAACAGCAGCATCATGCACAAGAATAACGTTCCTATCAAGGTTGCCATCGGCTATTGCGCCATCGCCATCGTACTGGTGATGGCCATCAGCCTCGTCTATAGCAACACCAAGTCAATCATCGCCATCAACCAAGCCTCCCGAGAGTACATCCACAAAAGGGACAACGCCGACAGCACCATGTCTGCCCTGCTCAAGGAGGAGCAAACCAACCTGCGCCAACTAGCAGAGGCAATGGAAGGCAAGCCCAGCCCCAACTTCCTGCACGACAAGGTGGAGAATCTGAACATGGGCAAGGACTCCGTGATGGTACACACCAAGGCTCCCCAAACCCAAGAGGCGAAGCACACCACCGTGGAAGTGGTGAAAACCCGCAAGGGATTTTTCCGCCGACTCGCCGACGCCTTCAAGAAGCAGCACGCCGAGACCCTGAGCGTAAAGAAAGACAGCAACAAGGCCATCATCGACTCCGTGGCTACCCCTGTGAACGTGGCGGAAAACGTGGCAGACATCCTCGAACAAATCGAGAAAAAGGAGAAGCATACTTCCCAAAAGCACAGCGAGAACATTAACAAGGAAATGGAAGACCTCAAGATGGTGAACGCCAAGATGGCGCTGCGCTCCGCCAAGCAGTTGAACGAATACCACCAGCGTGAGCGAAACTCCATGCAGCAAGCCATCAACAAGGCAATGGAAGCCCGCAAGCACTTGCTTTGGCAAATCGCCATGCTCGCCATCGTGGCCATCCTGGCCTCCCTCATCCTGTTCTGGTACATCTGGAGAGACACCAAGAAGGAACGCCTCTACCGAGAAAACCTGGAGGCTGCCAACGAGGAGACCAACCAAGCCAACGAAAGCCTAAAGGCCGCCAACGAGGAAATCAAGCGCATCATGAACCAGCGCGAACGCCTGCTCCTCACCATCACCCACGACATCAAGGCGCCAGCCGCCTCTATCGCGGGCTTCATCGACCTGATGAAGGATTACGTGAGCGACCCACAGGGCATCGAGTGCCTGGGCAACATCAAGAGTTCCGCCACCCATCTCTCCAAGCTCGTAGCCTCCCTGCTAGACTACCACCAGCTGGAAAACGGACTGATGAAGACGCATATAGAGTCTTTCGTCCCTGCCCAACTGGTAGCGGAAAGTGTGGATGGAATGCGACTAAGAGCCGAAGAAAAGGGATTGAAAATCGCATTCGAGATTACGGACGATTCCAAACAGGCAGAAGAATATCAGAAAGAACAGAAGCCTGAAAAGGGCTTGAAGAAGGAGAAGGAGAGCTTGGAGAATGAAAAGAGCTTGGAGAATGAAAAGGGCTTGAAGAATGAAAAGAGCTTGGAGAAGGAGAAGAAGACTGAAAGTCTTTTCGAAGCCGACGCTTTCAGAATTCGCCAAATATTGGATAATCTGATAAGCAACGCCATCAAATATACGGAGCAAGGAAGTATCAGCATCCAAGCTTCCATCAAAACCTCGGCTGAGAAAGCTTCCACCCAACCTTCTGCCCCAAAAGACTCTTATTGGCTTACCCTGAGCGTAAAGGACACGGGCAAGGGAATGACGAGCGAAGAGAAGGAAAAGGTTTTCCAAGCCTTCACCAGACTCAAGAGCGCACAAGGCATTGAGGGAACAGGACTGGGACTCTCCATTACCAAGGAGCTCGTCTCCCTGCTCCACGGCGAAATCCATGTTGAGTCGGCTGTTGGCGAAGGCTCTACCTTCACCGTAACCCTCCCGATTCTCCCTTCTTCCGAAAGACAAGAAGAGAACGAAAAGAACGAGTCCTCCTTCTCGCAGAAACAATTTGCGTCTTCGCAGAAACAATTTTCCTCCTCGCAGAAACAGGAGGCTACGAGCGAGGCAGACCGTGAGGCTCACCCCCTCGCCAACCGAAAGATTCTCGTACTCGACGATGACAAGCTCCAACTCCAGTTGCTTCAAAAAATCTTAAGCAAACTGGTAGGAGACACTTGGCAAGTCTTCGCCTGCAACCACGTCACCGAAGCCCTCACCGTCTTGCACAACGAGCAACCTATCTTCATGCTCACCGACATCGAAATGCCCGAAATGAACGGCACGGAACTCATCAAGCACATCAACCACAACAACATGACCGTGATTGCCATGACCGCCCACGACGAGAGCATCAAGCCGCAACTGATAGAAGCAGGGTTCGACGACTGTCTCTTCAAACCATTCACTGTGGATGATCTCAAACAGTTTATGGAGAAGAAACTGGGGAAAATCGAAACTCCAGAAGAAGAAAAAGTTCCTACCGAAAGCGAGCAAGACGAAAACAAGCAAGACGAAAAGAATACTTCCAAGAATATCCCTTCTCGATTCGCCCCACTCTTGGTTTTCGCCGAAGACGACGAAGACGCTGCCTACGAGATTTACACCACGGTGAAGCAAGAGCTAGCTGGCTATCAGGAAAGCCTAGCCCAAGCTTTGAAGAATGTCGAAATCGAAAAAACAGTCGAAATCGAAAAGACAGTCGAAATCGGAAAGACAGTCGAAATCGAAAAGACAGTCGAAATCAGAAAGATCGGGAAGATTGCCCACAAGCTCCTCCCGATCGCCACGATGATAAAACTGGACTGTCTGGAACAAATCAAGGCTTTATCGCCCGAACACATCCAGGAGCTGGATGCGCAGCAAATCAAAGCTTTCACACAAACCGTCGCCAAGGAACTAAAAGAGATACTGGAGCTTAAACAGTAATCTCGCCCGAGCCATAGCAACGATGGTGGTTCTCATCATAGACCACGCAGAATTGCCCCGGAGCCACACCGTGGATGGCTTCCTCTGAGTGAATCATCCACCTGCCATCCTCCAAACGCTCGATGGTGGCAGGATGATACTCTGGCGTGTGGCGAATCTTGAAGGTCACCTTCTGCATAGCCACCTCTCGGGTCAAGAAATGGAAATCGTGCAGCGGGAAATCCTTCTTGTAGGCAGTCTGAGGGTCGTAGCCATGGCTCACATAGAGAATATTGTGCTCCACATCCTTCTTGATAACGAACCAAGGACCGCCACCAAAGCCCAAGCCCTTGCGCTGACCGATGGTGTGGAACCACAAGCCCTTGTGCTCGCCTATCTTCTTGCCCGTCTCCATCTCGATGACATCGCCAGGGTTCTCGCCCAAGTATCGACGGATGTAATCATTATAATTAATCTGTCCGAGGAAGCAAATTCCTTGGCTATCCTTGCGCTTGGCATTGATGAGATGCTCCTCCTCGGCAATCTCACGAACTTCATTTTTGATGTGATGGCCGATAGGGAAAATCGCTTTTTTCAATTGCCAACTCTCTATCTGAGCCAAGAAGTCGGTCTGGTCCTTCACGGGGTCGGGACTCGTTACAAGCCATTTGTCGCCATTCTCGTCCGTCTCGGTCTGCGCATAATGCCCTGTGGCGATGAGGTCGTAGTTGTGTCCCATCTTCTCGTCGAAGGCACCAAACTTGATGAGTCGGTTGCACATCACGTCGGGATTCGGCGTGTAGCCCGCCTTCACCTTGTCCATGGTGTAGCGAGTCACCTCGCTCCAATACTCCTTGTGGCAATCCACCACCTCCAGCTTGCAACCATACTTGCGAGCCACGGCAGTAGCCATCTCCAAGTCCTCCTCAGAGGAGCAATCCCACTCCTCCTTCTCCTCAGGACCAATCTTGATGTAGAAGCAGTCGGGATGCAAGCCCAGTCGAGCGAACTCCCACACGACCACCGAACTATCCACGCCGCCCGAAAGCAGCACAGCGATGCGCTTGTCTTTTATCTCATTGATGTCCATATTGCTATTCCTTAAATTTTAATCTAAATCTATCAAAATATGATATGGCTGCAAAATTACAAAAAAAATCAGAGAAAAGAAAAAAAACTGTTTAAATTCCGTCTAAGTTCCGTAGGATAACATAAAAACATCCCGCCCGATACTATCGAAAATACTTATAGCAAAAATCGACTTATTCTAACGCAAAAGCTTTCTTGCTTTCGATTTTATCTATACCTTTGCAATCGAAAATCAGAGACCTGCGGTCATCGAAAATCGCAATACGTAGTTATGATAAGAATGAATCCTTTTAAAGGTAAAAATCAATAACATCAAATAAAAGAACATGGAGATCTTAAAGAATCTGTTTTATGGCTTCCCTGATCTATGGGGAGGCGGTGTAGCCCACTCAGTGATGATACTGGCTTTGGTCATCACACTGGGCTTGAGTTTGGGCAAGCTGAGAGTAAAAGGCGTTTCTCTGGGCTTGGCGTGGATCTTGTTCATCGGACTTATCTTTGGACATTTCTCTCTCAACCTTGACGAGCATCTGCTCCACTTCCTCAAGGAGTTTGGCTTGATTCTCTTCGTTTATTCCATCGGTTTGGAGGTAGGACCAGGCTTCTTCTCTTCCTTCAAAAATGGTGGCAAGAGCCTCAATTTGCTCAGCATCATCGTGATTGTACTGAGCATCGCAACCACTCTCGGCATCTACTCGCTATCGGGAACTTCGATAACCTCTATGGCTGGTATTCTCTCGGGTGCAGTAACCAATACCCCAGGACTCGGTGCCGCACAGCAGGCATTCAGCGACCTTCGCCACATCGACGCTCCTAGCATCGCTGCAGGTTACGCCATCGCCTATCCGATGGGTGTGCTCGGCGTGATTCTCTCCTTTATTATATTAAGGTATGCGTTACGCATCAATAAGGAAGACGAGGAAGCCGCTGCCAAGCGAGGCATGGGACACTTGGAGGCGATGACCCTGAACACCTTCTCCATCCAGGTAACCAACCAGATGGTCTTCAACGACTCCATCAAACAGGTACGCGACATCTTGAAGCGTGACTTCATGGTCTCTAAGATTATCCGCAAGAATCACGAGGACCGTCACGACGAAGTGGTTAACGGACACACCATCATCGAGGAGGGCGACATCCTGCAGATTGTGGCTCACCCTACCGTAGAGGAACCTATCATCGCATTGCTCGGCGAGAAAGTACAAGTGAGCGACGAGAAGTTTGGCAAGGAACTCATCACCCGACGCATCCTCATCACCAAACCAGGCATCAACGGCAAGAGCATCAGCCAGATGCAGATTCGCTCCAACCTCGGCACCAACATCACCCGTGTAAACCGCAACGGTGTGGATTTGATTGCCACACCAGACTTGAAGCTCCAGCTAGGCGACCGTGTGACCGTGGTAGGCACAGAGCTTGCCATCGCCCACACAGAGAAAGTTTTGGGTAACCAGATGAAACGACTCAACTACCCTAACCTCATCCCTATCTTCCTGGGCATCATGCTGGGTTGCATCGTGGCAAACATCCCATTCTTCATCCCTGGCATCGACGAGAACTTGCGTCTCGGATTGACCGGTGGTCCATTGGTGGTTGCCATCCTGATAGGTTACTTCGGTCCGAAGTACAACCTCGTCACCTACAACACCATTTCCGCCAACCTGATGCTCCGTGAAATCGGCATCTGCATCTTCCTGGCTTGCGTGGGTCTCGGCACAGGCGAGCAGTTTATCCAGACCATCGCCTCTGAGAGCGGAATGACTTGGATTCTCTACGGCATTGCCATCACCATGATTCCTATCATCTTGGGTGGCATCATCGGCAAGTATGTGTTCCACATCAACTACTATACGCTGCTCGGTGTATTGGCTGGTGCCAACACCAATCCATCAGCCTTGGCTTACGTGCGTGACCAGACTTCAGCCGACGCTCCAACCGTAGGATATGCGAATGTCTATCCATTCGCCATGTTCCTCAGAATCGTAACAATTCAAATCATTATTTTCGTATTCGGATAATAAATCGAATCAATTAGCAATTTAGGATAAAATAACATCGACAAAAGCATTATATGAAAGAAAACAGTATCGAAGCAATGATGGCAACTACAGAAAAAGAGAACAAGAAAAAGTGTGGTTGCCCAACTGACAAAGACTGCCAGTGCCAGGAGATTTCAGAAAAAGAGCTGCGCAGAAAGCTAGACTTGCTGCTCCGCACAGGTTGCATCCTCATGGAGAGCGCAGCCGACACTTCACGCATCATGCGAACCATGAAGCGTGCCGCAGCCTTCCTCGGTCTCGACGAAAGATACTTGCACTTGTTTGTCAACTGGAACGTGCTGATGGTGAACTACAGCGACGAGGAGCACTCCTTCTCCAAGTTCCAGCGCTGCGAGAAGCACGGAATCAACCTCACCAGCATCTCCATGGTCAGCAAACTGACCTGGAAGGCCATTAAGGACGACTACTCTCTCGACCAATACGAGGAGGCTCTCAACCAGGTGAAGAAGACCCCACGTAGCTTCACCCCTTGGCAAGTAGCCATCGGCGGAGGATTTGCCTGCGGAGGATTCTGCATCCAGTTCGGTTGCGACTGGGCAGCCTTCTTCTACTGCTCATTGGCTGCCATTCTGGGCTTCCGCTTGCGCATGTACTTGCCAACCAGGGGTTGCAACAACTACATCGCCATCGGAATCTCGGCATTCGTTGCCACATTGATAGCTTGGCTCACCTCCTTCCTGTCGCTCAGTCCAGGCATTGCTGATAGCCTGCCTTCGTTCATGCTCTCAGCCACCCCTTGGCACCCATTGATGGCTTGCGCCCTCTTCATCGTGCCAGGAGTTCCACTCATCAACTTCGTGAGCGACATGCTCGACGGCTACATCGAGGTGGGAATGGTCAGAGCACTCAATACCTTGTTGATGATTATCGCCATGGCATTCGGTATTGCCTTTGCCATCCAGATTTGCCACATCGACAACTTCGTGACCGACCTCACGATGACTCCTCACCACGAATACTGGGAGTTTGCCATTGCGGCAGCCGTTTCGGCCATGGGCTTCTCCACCATCTTCAGCATTCCTCGTCGTTTGCTCCCTGTGGTGGCTGTGGGCGGCATCATCGCCGTTTGCTTCCGCAACTTCGTCAACCTGGGACCTAGCAACAACAACATCGGTCTCGACATGGGCTTGAGCATTGGTTCCTTGGCTGGTTCCGCACTCATCAGCGTCATCGTCATCAAGGCGCGCCACTGGTTCCACACCCCTCACCAGTGCATCACCATTCCTAGTGTCATCCCTATGGTGCCTGGAGTATTGATGTACCGTGCGCTCTTCGCCTTCATCGACATGCACGGCGTGGTAGGCGAGGTAACCGTGGGTATGAACAACATGATCAAGGCTTCGCTCGCCATCATCTGCATCGCCCTGGGTGTTGCGATTCCTAATGTGTTCTTCCGTCGCTTCATCGCCGACAACCGCAAGAAGAAATTGCTCAATATGTTGGTGGAAAGAAAGAAGAAGAACGGCGAGTTTGTCGATTTGCACGCTGTCGAAATCAAGTAAAGATTTACAAAGGAAAACAAATAAAGATTTGCCGAAAAAAATCAAGTACAAATTGATTTTTTATGCAGATAAACAAGATAATCCAAATAATTATCTTACCTTTGCAGCGAAAACTTGCCAACGGTTATTTCGATAGCCGTTGGCTGCTCATAAAGAAAAACGGTCTCTAGTAGAAAAGACCGACAAATAGGAAAAATTGACAAAATGGAAATTCGACAACTCAAATATTTCTTGAAGGTAGCCGAGACGCTCAACTTCTCGGAGGCTTCCCGCAAGCTCTACATCACGCAGAGCACCCTCTCGCAACAGATTTCACATCTGGAGCAAGAGATTGGGTTGCCCCTCTTCGAGCGCAACTCCCACGAGGTTTACCTCACCGAGGCGGGAAAGGAATTGCTACCCTACGCTCAAAACGCAGTGAACTCCACAGAGGCTTGCGTTGACCACATGAACGACCTGAAGGAAATGCTCACGGGCGAACTGAACATCGGAGTCACCTTCTCGTTCAGCAACATCATGGCAGAGACGCTCATCGCCTTTCTCCACGCCTATCCCCACGTAAAGCTCAACATCCAGTATCGCACGATGCAGGAGCTGATGGACGGGCTGAAGAAGCGAGAACTCGACCTCGTGCTGGCATTCAAGCCGCTGAAGGCCGACAAGGCGATAGACAGCCGAGCCATCTTCAGCAACCGTCTTGCCGCCATCGTCAACGAGAACCATCCCTTGGCTCGCCTCTCCTCCGTCAAGCTCTCCGAACTGGAGCGCTACGACCTCATCCTGCCAAGCAAGGGCTTGCAAGCCCGCAACGCCTTCGAACACCTGGTGGATGGCAAGGACTTGAACTTCAAAATCATGGTGGAGGTGAACAATGTGAACATCATCTTCGACCTCTTGCATCGCAGCAATCTGGTGACGATTCTCTCAGAATCCACCACCATCCTGGAAGAAGGCATGAGAGCTATCCCGATAGACGTGGCAGAAAATGAGATGGATGGCTGCATCCACATCCTCAAAGATGCGTATATGAAGAACTCGGCACAGGAATTCATCCGAATGCTGAGCCAATCGACTAGCATCTTGGCAAACTTCGCATTAAAAGACATCTTAAGATAAAAAGCTTTTCTTCGCATTGAAGGGTATCTTAAGATAAAAAGCTTTTCTTCGATCCGAAGAATACTTGAAAACAAATAAAAGAAAAAGGGCTGTCTCCTCGATTTGAAGAGACAGCCTTTTTCTATTCCAATTATCACCTATCATTTTTTCTTGGCAATAATCAAGGTAACACCTGCCAAAATAGCTAAAATGCCAATGCCGAGCTGCACCGAGAAACTCTCGCCGAAGACGAATACACCGATGATGACGGCTGTGACAGGCTCCAAGGCTCCCATAATGGCGGCTGGCGTACTGCCAATGAGATTGATGGAGATGGTCATGAAGAAAAGCGACAACACCGTAGGCAAGAGAGCCAACTGGGCAGCGCAAAGCCACTGCGTAGGCGTATGGAGCATCTGGACTTCCTCGCCAGCTATCAGCGAATAGATGAACATCGTAATCAATCCGAACACCAAGATGTAAAAGGTGAACTTGATATTCGACATCCCCGGATTCGGCCATCGGTTCACAGAGATAATATAGGTGGCGTAAAGCAAAGACGAACACATCACCAATGCAAAACCCGCCGTACTCAATTTTTCGTTTCCATCACCTTGGTAGAGCAATCCCACTCCCGATACAGCCAGGAGAATGGCGATAGAGGTGGTCCAAGTCACCTTCTCGTGGAAGAACACCGTCATCAACACCGCCGTCATAATCGGATAGACGAAGAGCAACGTGCTGGCAATACCCGCCGCCATGTAGTGGAAACTCACGTAAAGCGTGGCAGACGAGAGCGAGAACATACAACCCAAGGTTGCCAAACGAATAAGATGTCCCCACTTCACCTTGAAACTCTCCTTGCGAAACAGCATCACCACTGCAAACATCACCACCGCCAAGAGATAACGATAGATGAGCACCGAACTGGAATTGAAACCATCGCCATAGAGTTCGAGCGTACCCAAGGGGTTGGTTCCATAACACACGGCGGCAATAATGCCCGCCGCAAAACCTTTCACTTTATTACTGCTTGTCATATTTAAATTCGTTTTTCTTCAGAACTACTTATTTTATTTATTTTCGTCAAAACGACTTATCTTATTTTCTTTTCTATTTCTTTCGGGCTGCAAAATTAGCATAAATATTCGAGAAACAATAACAAAATCATCCAAAATCTTGTACTTTACAAAAATTAGTTGTACCTTTGCCCTTGGAATAGTGTTAAATGGCTAGTGCTTAATGTTTAATAGACGGAGCGCACTTAGCATCGAGCCTATTCAATAAACATTAAAAATTAAACAATAAAACATAAACATTAAACAATAAACATTAAAACAATAAACATTAAAACAAGATGGAACAAATCAAGAACGACCAGCTCACCTTGGAGATTTCTCCTATGGGAGCAGAACTTCAGAGCATCAAGGATGCCGATGGTAACGAATATCTTTGGGACGGCGACGCCCAGTATTGGAATCGCCACTCTCCTATCCTCTTCCCTATTGTCTGCGGACTTTGGAAGGACACTTACCGCATCGACGGCAAGGAATACACTTTGCCTCGCCA
Source organism: Candidatus Segatella papionis (assembly GCA_002297965.1). Classification (GTDB taxonomy): domain Bacteria; phylum Bacteroidota; class Bacteroidia; order Bacteroidales; family Bacteroidaceae; genus Prevotella; species Prevotella papionis. Next base: position 93,244 of record DBLF01000069.1, on the reverse strand, counting down.
CGGTTTCGCCCGCGATACAGAGTTCAAGCTCGTAGGCAAGACCGCCGACCGCCTCACTTTCGCCCTCATCGACAACGAGGAGACGCTGAAGAATTATCCTTACCATTTCAATCTCGCCATTTCTTATCGCTTGCAGGGCAACGAGATTCACGTGATCTGGCACGTGGAGAACACCGACACGAAGGAAATTATGTTCCAGGTGGGTGGTCACCCAGCATTCTTGGTTCCGGGCTGCAAGAAGGGCGAGCCAATGCACGCTACCTTGAAGCTCGACAATGAGGCTCCTGTTCGCCTCTTCGGCAACGTGGGCGGTTGCATCGACCGTCAGGCAAAGGAGACCGTGGAGACAACCAACGGAATTTGGGAAGTAGATGAGGAGACTTTCGCCGACGACGCTGTCATCTTCGACAAGAGCCAGGTAAAGGAAGTGACCCTGCTCAATGAGAAGGGCGAACCTCACGTAACCCTCGAGTTCAAGACTCCTGCCGTGGGTATCTGGAATCCAACCGGCAAGCACGCCCCATTCATCTGCATCGAGCCTTGGTATGGCTTGTCAGACTGGGCTGAATATGATGGCGAGTTCAAGGACAAGTACTTGATGAACCGTCTCCAGCCAGGAGCCAGCTTCATGAGTGAGTACATCATCAGAATCGAGAAATAATCATTCATTTATCATCATAGTGACTCTTCGCCCTCAAAAGCGAAGAGCCATTTTCTTATTTTAAAATAATGGAAAATAACGAAAAAGAAAATCTCCACCTCCCCGAGAACGCCTTCCGAGAGTTGAAGGACGGAGAGGAATACAAGCCCCTCATGTCGCCCGACAAGGTCTATCCCGAAGTAAACGGATGGTCGGTGACTTGGGGCATCGTGATGACCATCATCTTCTCTGCCGCCGCAGCCTACCTGGGCTTGAAGGTGGGACAGGTGTTCGAGGCAGCCATTCCTATCGCCATCATCGCCGTAGGCGTGAGCACTGCTACCAAGCGCAGCAAGGCACTCGGCGAGAACGTCATCATCCAGAGCATCGGCGCCTGTTCGGGAGCCGTAGTGGCAGGAGCCATCTTTACCTTGCCAGCCATCTACATCCTACAAGCCAAGTATCCGGGCATGGAGACTTCCTTCCTGAAGATATTCATGGCTTCTGCTCTGGGCGGCGTGCTCGGAATCCTTTTCTTGATTCCGTTCCGCAAGTACTTCGTGAAGGACATGCACGGCAAGTATCCTTTTCCTGAGGCTACTGCCACCACACAAGTATTGGTGAGCGGAGCCAAGGGCGGCGACCAAGCCAAGCCTTTGCTCATCGCAGGATTGGTGGGCGGTCTTTATGACTTCATCGTGGCTAGCCTCGGATGGTGGAACGAGAACTTTACCTCGCGTGTGGTAAGCTGGGGTTGCGACCTTGCCGACAAGGCGAAGCTCGTGTTCAAGGTGAACACTGGTGCGGCAGTGCTCGGTCTGGGTTACATCATCGGCTTGAAGTACGCCTTCATCACGTGCTTAGGTTCACTTGTAGTATGGTGGTTGATTGTACCAGGTATGAGCGTCATCTTCCACGACAGTGTGCTCAGCGCATGGGATCCTAGCATCGTGAAGACCGTGGGCGAAATGAGTCCTGAGGAAATCTTCAAGGCTTACGCCAGAAGCATCGGCATTGGTGGAATCGCCATGGCGGGCATTATCGGCATCATCAAGAGCTGGGGCATCATCAAGAGTGCCGTGGGTCTTGCCGCCAAGGAATTGAAAGGCAAGAGCAATGTGGACGAGAACGTGAAGCGCACTCAGCGCGACATTTCCTTCAAGATTATCGCCATCGGTTCGCTCGTCACCATCCTCATTACCTTCCTCTTCTTCTGGTTTGGTGTGATGGATGGCAACTTGCTCTTCGCCGTCATCGCCATCTTGCTGGTGGCAGCCATTGCCTTCCTCTTCACCACTGTGGCTGCAAACGCCATCGCCATCGTGGGTTCCAACCCTGTTTCGGGAATGACGCTGATGACTTTGATTTTCGCTTCCGTCGTGATGGTGGCAGTGGGATTGAAAGGTCCTGGCGGCATGTTGGCAGCATTGATTATGGGGGGTGTGGTTTGTACCGCCCTCTCCGTGGCAGGTTCTTTCATCACCGACCTCAAGATAGGTTATTGGCTCGGCACGACCCCTAAGAAACAAGAGGGTTGGAAATTCCTCGGCACATTGGTCAGCGCAGCTACCGTGGGTGGCGTGATGATGCTGCTCAACGAGACTTACGGCTTTGCCTCTGGTTCGCTTGCCGCTCCTCAGGCGAATGCGATGGCAGCAGTCATCGACCCATTGATGAATGGTGTGGGTGCGCCTTGGGTGCTCTACGCCATCGGTGCCGTCATCGCCATCGTGCTCACCTATTTCAAGGTTCCTGCCTTGGCTTTCGCCCTGGGTATGTTCATCCCATTGGAGTTGAACGTGCCACTTCTCGTTGGTGGAGCCATCAATTGGTACGTCACTTCTCGCTCTAAAGACACCAAGGTTAATAGTGAGCGTGGCGAGAAGGGTACCTTGATAGCTAGTGGTTTTATCGCCGGTGGAGCCTTGATGGGTGTGGTCAGTGCCCTCTTGAAATTTGGCGGCGTGGAGGTAAGTATCGCCGACAGTTGGTGGGCGAACCCAATGAGTGAGGTTTGTTCGCTCATCGCTTATATCTGCCTGATTGGTTTCTTTATTAGAGCGACGAAGAAATAACAGAAAAAGGAATTCATTTCAACTATACGATTAATACAATAGAATTCAATCGCATCATAGTTATACAAAAAAGTCGAGAGATTGCCTTCCAACAGGCATTCTCTCGACTTTTTTATTTGCTTTTTGTTTCCCTTTT
>DBLF01000069.1:55269-90342 GCA_002297965.1 Candidatus Segatella papionis | reverse complement strand
TCGTTTTCCTTTTGTTTACTTTTTTGAAATCTTTTTGCTTCCAAATCCGCTTTCAAAACGTTTCATTTTATCTTGTATTATATAACTTTTTTCTTAAATTTGCTGTCACTGCTGTCACGCGGCGCCATATTCTACTACAGTTCAAGTAGTTAAGGCGTGACAGCAAAGCATTTTTTGCTGTCATTTGCTGTCACTGCTGTCACGCCAAGATATTCCATTAAAAAAGTCAACGACATAGAGACTGGAACCAAAGCTTAGGGCAATACGTTTCTACCCATAAGCAAATTTGCCCGCCATATCAAGCAAATTTGCCCAAGGCCTTGGGTACTTTTACCCATCGACCTCGGGCAAATCTCCTCATGCCGCTGGGCAAAAGTGCCCAGCGGCTCGGGCAGAGTTGGGCAAAGCCAATTTTATAAAACTGGAATAGTAGTCACTTTTCATTTTTTGTTCCTATTTTTATAGACACAAGTAAACCTACGTACTATTTTTGTAGTCAATCCTAGCACTGAATTTACTGGCGTCAAAACTTGTTCTTTAATAAGAATAGTTTTCGCCTTGGAGGAATTGAATCTGACGAACAGAGGCATTACAAAAACCAAGGCAGGGATAGAAAACAGCAAACCGCCTATCACTCCTGTAGCGAATGAGAACCAAAAAGGTGCCTCCTCGACATCCAAGAAAAAAGGAACCAATCCTACTATCGTAGAAGAAACGGTCAAGAATATCGGAATTACCTTATGATTGTAGGCACAAACATAGTTGACAACATTCCCACGATGCGACTTTTCGCATACATAGCGATACTGGCTCAAAATATAGATACCCGAATTGACCACTATACCAATCAATAATACCAAAGAGGCAAAGCCTCCGCTGCCAAACTCCACTCCCATCATCCAAAAAGTGAGAAAAGCACCTATCACAGCCAAAGGCGTAACCGAGAGAATACTCCATGCCAACCTAATGGACTCAAACTGGATAGCGCAAACAAAGAACACCACCACGGCAACCAACAATAGAAGCCAGTAATTGGAACTTTCTTCCACAGGATTCTCATAAAAGATGTTTTGGCAACGATACCCCACAGGCAACATCTTGTTAAAATGCTTCACTACATCTTTCAAGTATTCTTCTGTATAAGTATATGAACCCAAAACATTAAAAGCCACATTCAAAACATATTCTTGATTCTTCTTGGGAATCACGTTTTTAGCCTCACGACGCTTGACGCTCATTATATCTGACAAAAGTATATTTGTATTTTCCGCCTTCACTTGTTCATTTTCCATATGCCACAAATCGAAGGAACTAAAAGTGGTAGGAGTCAAATAGACATCATTGCCCTCCTTCCTATCCTTATAATAGCCTACATAGAGGGGAGTCAGCATTTCGTCTGCCACACGATGCACTGCAGGAGCCTGCACCCCATAAATAGCCATCCGTTCCTTTTCATATTTCATGTAAAACTCATCCTCCTGATTCTCATAGCCAGGGGTCTGGATAACAAGGTCCCTAACCCGGCTATTCTTCCCAAGATAATCCTCTAAGTTTTCTGCCAAGCGATACAATTGATTGTAATTATAGCCTGAGAGCACAAGGGTCTGCGAACGTTGCTGCAAGTTAAGTGAATTACTGAATCCTCGCTCGCTCACACCGTAAGTAGCCCAATCTGCCCCTCCGATGGTTATCACCTTTCCAATCACAGCATTCTCTAGACGATATGGGAAGCTACCCTTGACAGCATCTTTCTTAAACTCAACATCTATACTGCCACGCCTTCCATCTATGCGAGTAGTAAATTTCTTGATTCCTTTATACCTTTTCAATAATTCTTCCACCATCATCATCTTTTGATTCAACTGCACCGCAGTTCCACCAACAGGCATTTCTGCTGCAATATGCAAGACCTTCTCTTCTTGAACATTCTGTTGTCTTTGTCCTTTTTCTTCTATCACATCACTAAACACTCGAAAATGGAAAGGAGCATAATAGAGCAATGCCAACAACAAATAACACCCCCATTTATATTTCGAGGTTAAAGTGATATACCTACGATAGAAGCCATTCCATTTCACAACCCATCTGCCATGACTAAGATGGTGTCTCCGCCCCACACACCTCAATTTATCTATAATGGCAGGCACAAAAAACAATGCCACCAAGAGCGACACAGCCAAATTAGCAATGATGACCCAGGCAAAATCGTATAGATTCTGTTGCAAATCCTTGGGTAAAAAGAACACAACCACCATTGAGCCTATCGTAGTAAGCATCGCAGCCAAGATAGAGAGAAATGCTTTTTTATTACGATAATATCCATAATGATCAGCCATCACGATGGTAGAATCGATGATCAAGCCTAACGACACTGTGATGCCTGCCAGAGAATAGATATGCAACCTAATGTGGAACAGCACAAAAACAATACAAGCAACCAAGAGATTGGCAACCAAGGTAGTTGCTATAATCAGCAGGTATTTGAAGTTACGATTAGTAAGCCATACGAAAACAAGCAAGACTAACAAAGACAATAAGGTTCGACCTATCAATTTCGACATCTCATCACGCTGTTGACTAGCACTATCGTAAGACAAATGGAAATATATTTTCTGATGAATATCAGTCTTGATCTTCTCCATTTCTTCCTGCACCCTGTCAGACATTCTTACCAACTTGCCATCTGCAGGAATGAACACATTCACATAGACAGTGTTCAGACCATTCACACGATAATAGCTATCAGGATCCACTTGTCGAGTTCTCACCACAGCTAAGTCATTGAGATAAACCATCTTTCCTCCTATTTTTTTCAAAGGCATTTGTTCCAAAGGTTTCTCGAAAGCCTCTGTGGTAAGATGCACTGAGATTCTCTCCTCATTTCCATCGATGGCATTGTGATTTACTGTACCCACAATGACATCCTGCCCCATAAAGTTTCTGATGCCATTGACTATATCATCAGCAGTAATACCACACGCCGAAAGTACCGTAGGATTATACGAGACATCCTTGTATTTATCCATCACGCCCGTAATCTCTATCTTGCTTACCCTCTCGACGGACAGCAACCGCTTCTCCACATGCTGTTGTAAATATTCCTTGATGGCTTCAGGCTGCATATTGGCATTAACCTGATAGGTAAGCAGCAGCTTCTCTTCTTGCTGCGAAGTACGGGTATTCACGATTTCTCCACCAGACACGGAAGGATAAGACACCCCTTTGGGTAATCTACCATGCATCTGTCGCAAGAGAGAGGAAATCTCAAACCTCACTGCCGACACATCCGCATTTTCCTTCAGGTTGACAAATATCTCATTACTACCGAAATAGGAATTGGAAGCAACACTTTCCACTCCTTTCAGCGAAGCCATCATCCCCTCTATCGGCGATGTGAGATTTTGCTCTATCACCTTCGCCGACACATTAGGCCAAGAATACTCCACAGTGATGGTCTTACCCTGTTTAGGGATGGGATCACCACCAATTTCCAAGAGAGGGAACACAGCCACACCTATCACCATCAAGACCACAAAGGTCAATATAACTGTAAACGAGGATACCTTCATTCTTCCTAGTTTTTATTATTTAAGCACTTCCGAGATTGCACATTCTTTCGATAAATCACATAATAAATGATTGGCACATAGAAAATACTAACCAGCGTACCCACTATCATTCCTATCAATATCGCCAAAGATAAAGGAAACTGCATATCGGCTCCTATCGACCCTCTCGACATAAAAGGCAGCAAGGAGAAAATGGTAGTAAGCGAAGTCATTACGATTGGCATCAACCGCTCATGTCCCGCTCGCTCTATAGCCTCCATCAGAGTCATTCCCTGACGACGATGTACATTGATGGTATCTATCTTCAAGATGGAGTCATTGATGACAATACCTGCCATAACTATAATGCCTATCATCGACATCATGTCAATAGACATCCCCAAGAGCCATAATATGAGCAACACGAAGAAGACATCTACCACGATTTCCGACAAAATGATAACAGGCTGCACCATACTCTCAAACTGAGCTGCCAAGATAAAGAAAAGCAACAACAAGGACACGGCAAGCACCCAAATCAGCCCCACTACCATCTGCCTACTTGAGAAATAATCGCCACTTGCCAATATTCTTACATCATCATGACGTTTCTCATAGTCTGAGACAAAATCCAACACTTTTCTCACATCACTATCTGACACATTGAGGGCTATTGGCTCATACTCTCCTCCTTCCGAACCGTAAAGGTGTTTGTAGTCGAGCACCATACGCTCTTTCAGCAAGAGATTGAGCGGCACCTCCACCCCTTCGTCGTTCTTGATAGTAGCCGACAAGATTTGCGCTCGGTTGGCTTTTGGGTTGCCTATTACGACTGGTACATTTCCTATACCATGATTAATGCTCAACACTTCATTGGTACCAGACAACTGGCGCAATCGCTCACAGAGCTGATCATAACTAATGCCATACATTGTCATCTGCTCGACATTCGCCACAAGCTGCAAGTTTTCTTCGGTCACAATGGATGGAATCAATAGTTGTGGAAACTGTGTACGCAAAGTATCAGCAAAAGCCTTCGATTGTTCCACCTTAGGTCGATGCCCTGTGTTATCTTGCAGATTCAAGCTCAACTTAGGTTCACCAGAGGAAAACATCAAATCAAACAAATTTCCCGCTGGAGAGAAAGACACTGAAGCATCAGGATAGTCTTTTTTCAAGGCAGCCTTTATTTGTTGTTTCATATTCTCAAACTCCTTTGCTGACTTGCATTTAAAATACACCAAAGCCTCTGACGAAGTGATGTCTTGCGTATGAAACAACAAGAAATCTTGCGTTCCGACCATAGACGTACTAGTCTCGATTTGCTTCTTAAACTTATCCAATGTCTCTGTGATTCTGCGGTCATTCTCTCCCACAGAGATGCCTGTGTTCCAATCTACATGCATGATACCATCAGAGTAATCGACTGCCGGCATCAATCTCTTTTCTGAAATGAAATATATGCCCACTACACCAGGTATAGCCAAAAGAAAGACTACCTGACACAAGCGCAAATGAAGAAACATCCATTTTTGTATTCGACCATACCACGTGAATAGCGCACGGTTCCATTTCGGAATATTGGAATTAGTCTCGACTTGCTCTTTCGGGGGAACCAGTCTCTTGCGATATAGCTGCCGAAAATAGACTGGCAATACCACCATAGCCACCAATAAAGAAGAAAACAAGGCTATCGTGATGCCCATACTTTGGTCGAAGAACAAGGAGCCAGCCATGCCACCAACAAACACCAAAGGTAAGAATACGCTGCAAGTGGTGAGCACAGAACTCAACATTGGCGTAAACACTTCGGATGTACCTTGGCACACTGCCACAACCATCCCCTTCCCTTTGCGGAATTTCTGCAAGATGTTATCAATTACAATGATAGAGTTATCGACTATCATTCCTACGCCAAGAATCAAACCAGACAGAGAGATGATATTCAAGGAAATACCTATCAGCTGAAAACAAAGTAAAGTGATGACCAACGACAAAGGGATGGACAATGCCACCAATAACGCCAAACGCCATTTGCGCATGAATACAAGCAAAACAAGCAAAGTGAAGAAAGCCGCAGCCAACAAGTTCCACTCCAAATTATGAATGGAATAAGATAAGAGTTCCGTCTGGTCTCTCGTCACATCAAATTGCATTGAAGGATAACTTTTCTTCAAATCGCCAAGAACCCTGTCCACTTCTTCTTGCAAATCAGCCATCTGAGCATCATTTTGCTTGACTATAGCCAAGGTTACACAGTTTTTTCCATTATGACGATTTACATTTTTGCGTTGAGCTGGCAATTCCTGAATGTCACAAAGATCTTTCAGTTGAAGCAGTCTCCCCTCGTGGTTAATGTAAATATTGCGCACATCATCCACGGTAAGTATCTGGCTATCAAAATGTACATTATAGCGAAAAATACCATCCTCCACCGAAAGAGTCGAAAGCTGGATATTCTGACTGGTCAAAGCATTTTGCAAATCAGTCATAGTAATCCCCAAAGCTACCATTTTCTCATCTTCCGGCGTACAAAGTATTTCCGACGATGCTATTCCACTGACATCAACCATTGCGACGGTGGGTAACTGCTCCAAACGACGACAAACAACATTTCTTGCAAAATCACTCAACTGGGCGAAACGCGCATCAGCTTGCTGCCCAAACTGCTCATCGCTAAAAGAGAGATCTAAATAAAAAGCCGGAATATCTGTAGAACTAGCCTTGATTACCTTAGGGCGATCCACCTCTTTGGGCATCTTTCCCATTGCCATATCCACCTTTTCATTCACCTCGACAAACATCTGTCCGATATTGTCACCAGCCTCGAACTTCAACAGAATGCTCCCCACATCCATTCGAGCATCAGAACTTACGCTATTAACACCTGGCACACGAGCCAACTGCCCTCTCAATGGAGCTATCACCCTGCTCTCCATCTCTTGAGCTGAGTAACCTGGCACATTAGCCTGTACCGTGATTTGGGGAATATCTATATTGGGCATCAGCGACACAGGGATGTTCCTAATGCCAACAATGCCTACAACAATGACAGCTATCAATATCATAGAAACAGCTATCGGACGAAGTATCAAATACTTTATCATACCTTACCAAAATACGTTCTTTGCATACAACAAATTTTTCACTTCTTGCCTTTCTTGACTTTCACCTTGGTACCATCGGCTAGATTAAGGTTACCAGACGTGATGACTACATCGCCAGCATGTATCTCCGTCTCTTTACGTTGGCATCCTGTGATGGCAAAAGAATTCATATTGGCATAAGCTACATCCACATAAGTCCAAACCGCCTCTCCATTTTGATAAACGAAAACTACATGATAACCATCACGTTCCACGACAGCATCCTTAGGCACAACAAAGGCGCTAGGAACATCATTCTCCACTACAATCTTGACATTCATACCATCCAGCAATTTACCCGAAGGATTATTGATGCGAGCTGTCATTCGAATCAACCCTTTGTCGCTGACCATGGGATTAACATGCACAATTGTACCCTTGCACTGGTTGCCCTCATCCACAAAAGGACTCACCCAAACTTTTTGTCCAATATGAATATTCTTGATTTCGTTTTCCAACACATCAAATTCTACATCAAGTTGACTATCATTGACAAGTGTGCAAAGCTTGTCCAATCGCTGATTTCGCTTATTTTCCAAATCTGCGATTCGCCCTCCGAAAGGAGCCACCAGCACACACTTGCCCAAAGCGTGTTTGGCAGACTGCAACTGATATTGAGCTGCAAAATAGCCCGATGAAACCTTGGCACGACGCACCACAGGAGCAGGCACCTCATCCGAAATGCCTTCATATCCGAGTCCTATCAACTTATCTGCCAAATCCACCTGAGCTTTTTCTAAGTCTTTTTGAGCTCTCTCCACATTCAGCAAAGCCTCGCTATTGTCGGTCTTCGCTATGAGTTGTCCCTTTGCCACACGACAACCATTCTTTACGTAGATACCACTAACAATACCGCCATCCGCAAACGACAACTCACACTTTGCAATGGCTCTGAGCTTGCCATTGCAAATCAACTGGCGATGAAATGTCTGAGGACGCAACACCATGGTATCTACATAAATTTCCGTAGGCATCGTATCAGAATTTTCCATATTCTGCTCCTCTGGATTTTTTTTATTTCGGCAAGAAAGCAGTACACTCACTGCCAAGACTATAAGCAATAAAGATGTATATTTATTATTCATATTTCTCTACAATTATTGTTGAACAATTTTATCATAATCCACACGCAGAGGGCAATGCTTTTCCCAATCGTAAAGGGAGTATCTACGCAAGGAATAATAATAGCTCCAATACGATTTCAGTTGGCTGATGTATTGAGCTTTAGCCGTCTCTAATTCCTGCAATGCGGTATTAAGCTCCGTTACAGAAATGGTTCCCATCTCAAATCGTTTCTTTGTAATATTGTATCGCTCATTAGATATTTCCCTGGCCTTCATTGAAGTGCGGCATTGCTCTCCCTGAAAGCTAAACTGCAACACTTCTCGCTTAATTTTCTGAACATAATCGTTTAACGCCTGTTCTTTCTTCGTCTTGACAAGTTCCAAATTAGACTTTGCCACCATCACCTTGCCTTTTTGCACTCCCCAGTCGAAAATAGGCAGAGTAACAGTTAGTCCCAAGATTTCATTGTCTTGCAATTTACGATATGCAGCCGCAAAGCCATCGGCTGTACGATTGAATCCCACCTCGGCGTTCAGTTGCATTTGAATGCCTTTTGCTGCTTTAGTCTTGGCAAGGTTTTCTTGCGCAGAAAGCATGTTCAAGTCTTGCTCTACAAGATGGGAAGAGTTCTGCATAGCCTCCCTCAACACATCGTTAGTATTGAGCACCATATCCATTACATTTTCTGGTGGCGAGAGCTTCGCTCCCTCATAGTCGGTGACACGTAGATAGGAGAACAAGTCGAACAAACTATCTTCCCACTTCACCTTAGAGTTATTTACCTCTACTTTGGTATTGAGCATCGACAATTCCAATTGCAGCAAATCGCCCTTGGTTATCGTACCCAAATCAAGCCTTTTCTTGGAAATCACATAAAGTTGTTCCAAATCTTTATACTTGCTTTCATTCTGGGCATAATCAGACTGGGCGGATATCGCCTGAAAATAAAGCGAAACGGTATGGATGGCAATATCCTCAATAGATTCCAAATATACTTTCTTCGCCTTTTCATATTCCTTCGGCTCCGTCTTCTTACGCCATTTCAACTCATAAAAAGCCCTTAAAGGCTGTGAGTAAGACAACTTCAGAGGCAAGGTATTATAAGTTGTCATCTTATAGTCAAATTGATCAAGTCTATAAAGATAAGACTGTAAGGATAATGTTCCTCCAAGAGAAACTATCTGTTGGTCAACCGACAAAGCCAATGAGTTAGCCAGCGAGTTATTATCTACATAATTAATCTTTCCATCATCGGCGTTTCTCGCTTCCACCTTACTATGATTGAAGTTCATCAACCCACCCGTCAAGTTCATAGATGGTAACAACTCGGCACGAAATGACTTGTAAGCCCAATAGCTCGACATAAAGCTGAACTTAGCCAACTGAGCGTCATACGAATTTTGTTGAGCGATACGAATGGCATCGTTCAGCGAGATGGCTCGTTGGGCATGGGCAGTCCCTACATAGGAAGCCAACAACAGACAAACTGCATATTTCTTCATCATTCTATTCTAGTTTTAACTTATTCTTGTTAGAGTTTATATTTTGATACAATAAGTATCTTGCCTTGCTCTTCATTTCATCCACCGCAGGAGAAGGAACTTTCTCTTGAAATGTTGTTATATATTTAGCAACGGACAACATTGCCTTATTATTGCCCATCTCCTCGAATAAAAGCATTTTTTGATATAATGGATAAATGCGATTAGGCATTCTTCGAAACGCCGTGTCATAGCAAGCCCCCGCCTTATCATAAAGCCTCATCTCACGATAGTTATTTCCCATCAACACCCAGAACATCGGATCATTACTTACCAAGATTCCGTCTCGAAGCATGGCATTGCTATCAAGATAACGCTGGTTAGCTTGCAGTATTTTGGCAAAGTCGAACAAGAATTGCTTGTCGTCCCGGCATAAAGGATACAATCGATAGTAGTCCTTGACAAACGAACTATGTATCAATCCCGCACATTGCTTATACTCTTGTTGGCCAGCCACTCGCTCCTTGGCAATACCATAACAACAATAAGCCAAAGCTCCCACGCAAACAAGACACAGCGGTCTCAACCAAACTGGCATTCTCTTACTCCCACCATACCTTGCAGCCCTAGCCACAAACATCACAGCCAGCATCTGATAGGGCAAGAGTTGGAAAGGATAAGAAAACAAACTAAAAACCAGCAAAGCCATAAAAGCAAAAAATGATACTTGCTCCTCCCGATAAAGTTTTCTCAAAGATAACGAGATGATAGACAAGCAAAAGATTCCACCTACCATTCCTTGCTCAGCCAAGAGTTGCAAGACATCACAAAAAGCAAAATCCGTGGCATCAGCATATTGGCTAAAATTTCGAATATGACTCTGCGAAGAGAAAAAAGTCTCCAATTGGAACCCATACTCTTCCTTGAAAGTTCCAATACCCGCGCCCCATATAGGATGCTCCATCCAAATACATACCGATTGCCACCAAAGGACAATACGTCCCATTGCCGACTCAAACTTGAGCCAGAACAATGTCGTAGATACCAATACAACAAAAGATAATACCAACAACCAATAACGACGCAACTCCACACGATATTGATAGAGAGCCATCACTGCCACAACAACCATCGCACTGCGACTACGTGTCAAAGCCAACATCAAACAACCACCCACAAGAACGAAACCACTTACCCTCCTCTCTAACTTTCGAGAATTATTCTGCTGGTTGAACAAATAAATTGCCATAACCATCCCCATCACAATCAAGGCAGAATAAGGTCCTGGGTTGAAAAAACTCCCTGTCACTGGATAAAGCGCATGGTGACTCGTCCTTGCATATAATTGACATGCACCGAGCATTAGTTCATAAATAACCGCAGTCAATAGTATCCATACAAAAGTTCTCTCTCTCAATCGTAAAACAACATCAGAGAAACGAAGTACTATATATAATAGGTATAAGGCTGTATAAGTGATTACCTCCCTGCCGCACGAAACACCTGGCTCAAAGTAGGCTCTCAACAACATATACATCCACCAAGCAAACATCAGTCCATCAACCAATCCTAGTCGCATCTTTCCACAAAAACAGGAACAAGCTCCCACTAAGAAACTTGCTCCTGTCAAAAGTACAAGAAGCCCTACCAACAGTTCTGACCACCCATAATTATAGGTCAGAACTGTCTGTAAAATAATACATATTGGCAATATGCAGCCAAAAACTTCCCTTATTTTGGTCATCTCATATATAAGCAATTATTCCTAACCAACCTTTTCAAACATTCTCTTTTTAGTTACGTAACCAATATATAAAGAAAGAATCTTTTCTTGATTAATCGGATTTCCTATAGCCACAACCCTATCTGTTTTATCAAGCAAAAAAAGTCTGCATGTCATGCTCCTCTGGAAAATTATATTCATTTCGGATTCTATCTTTTTTGTCAACAAGAACATAGTCTGGAAAATAATTATCTGCTTTCATTGAGTAAAGGGCATTGCGCCTCACTGATTCTTGAACCACAAATACTATTGGAACATGTTCATGAGATATTGAATCAATATATGCGCTAAATGCTTTCCATTTAGGTAGTCCCATTTTACACGACACACACCCTAAAGAATCAACATAACTCAAAACATAAAACTCAGAGTTTAACTTCATTGGTTGTTTACCATAAGCTATCATATCGTTTTTAACATCAAGATCCACATTTTTCCCAAGCCAATGCTTAACTATTTTTTCTGTACGATTCTGGCAACTTACCACAAATACCAATATCAGCAGCAACAAAAATTTACTTTTCATCTACAGACAATTTAAATCTATATCTCATAAAATAGACCTTGTCATTTTTTTGCTTTGGCAAAAGAGATATTCCATAAAAATAGCCATTATAATACCCTAAGTACTTAAACATTGATGGCATTTGAAATTCACCAAGAAGATCAGCATTAGAATAAATCTGCATAACCGTTTCTCCTGTAAGCATATTAAGCATTACAGTTCGGATTAAATATCCATTATCAAATTTCAACCCAGAGTTTATACTTAGCTTTCCGATATCTTGCTTAAATACGGAATGATCTTTCGTTAATCGTTCTGGATAACTACGCTTTGCGCCTTTCACATCAAATCCCATTGTATATAGCAACTTATCTGGATATTGGTAAACATACACCAAAGAATCTACCGAATGGTTTACATATAAAGTATCGCCTGTTTTATCATATTGGAAAAATTCCAAAACATTTGAAGCTTTCTCTTTAAATATATCAGGGAAAGCTCCAAAGACCTTTGTTACTTTAAAGTTTTTAGAATTTACTTCTGCAAATATATGTCCTTTTTCATATCGTTCTTTGGTTATATCTGTTAAGTTTCTATCTATTATTGACACAGGAAGCATTAAAGTAGAATCGTTTACCTTAGATATATTCATACCAAAGTCCGTCATATACATCAAATTATACATAGATGGCGACTCAAAATCCTTATCATTGTCATTCCATCCAAAATCGACTTTTGATATCTTATTAATTTGACATTTTCTATCATTAAACATATAGATACCTAAAGAACCATCTATTGCATAACACTCATCCTTAATACCATTGATAGGATAAGCATACATTAATGATGAGAATTCATTTCGACCATTTCCTTTTTTAAAACAATTACCTAATTTCTTCCCAGTATTGACATCAAAATGAACCAATGTACATAAAGTCATATCAGCAAAAGTCAAAACAGAATCTTTCATGTAAAAATTTCCATTTCCACTTAAACTATCAGCTTGGATTTCTAAAGAATCCATAAAAACTAAATGACATTTGCCCTTTAGATTTTCCCCCAAATGAACCTTATCAGCTTCTTGATTACAAGAAGCCATCAAAAATGAGAAAAAAAATATAAAAATATACTTCTTCATATCTATATAATTTCAAAAAACTACAACGTAGAAAAACTCATAAATAATTAATTATCTACAATTTCCATCATGATTAGAGCATGGATCTCCACCACAATATGCCCCATCTGCATTAGCCGAGCAAACATTAGGACTAAACCAATGGGTCTTGCAATAGCATTTAACTATCTCACCTCCAACATCTCCTCCTGCTAATGCTTCTACATTATCCAAAAGGACTTGATTTCTAATAGTTGAAGGTCTTACTAAATAACTCACTATTAATACAATGAGCATAACACTTGCACAAAATGTGCCTACTACTACTTTTTTTTCATATTTATCAACTTTATATTATAAAAATATTATTTTAACCTTATATATTTTTTGCAAAATTAATCAAAAAGAGGGTTCTAGTAAAATTTAAAGAGTACATTTTGTACACAAACTTTTATATGCTAGCACTTTCGCAATAGCTAATATACTATATATCAACAATCTATATAAAAAAATACATTTTGTACATTCACCATTCTAATCATTCATTAAGCAAAATTATATTCTAAAAATCCATCAATTCTCCCTCATTCGTCGCTTTGTCTATGCGAACAAAGCCTATGGGACGTCCCATTTCATTATTGTAGAAAACTGTCCAAGCAGGCATATCCATTTCACAGAGATGAAAAACAGGGACAAATGCACCACGCATACTTTCGTCAAAGCGTTTATATTCACCTGTTTTCTGATTAAATCCCCATAAAGGAGCATTTCTCACATACGCCTTCCACTTATGGTTTGGAGTCCAGCAATAGGTTGTTATCTTGCGGAATAGACGAGTTTCTGTAGTATCACAGAAATATGGCATTTTGAACCGGAGAACTTCCCCGGTTTGATCAAACTCCTTGACTTTTCCATTACCCAATAAAGTAAAAAGACCTCCAAAAGTCTTCACCTTTCCGTCTTTCGCATAACCTAAACGGTAAAGTTGACGAATGGTAGCATTCTTAAACACCACACTGTCTTCCATTACTTTTCCTTCCCTAATAGGATACCACTCCCAATTATCAAAGCGACACAAAAACAGATAGTTCTTAATTTTCAAGCTATCAGGTACAGGCAATTGCATATCATAAGTTGTACACATCAATGAGGTAACATCATTCCGGAACAATGGTTGCCAGAATTTTCTCGGCACATCCTTATCACGAGCCAAATCCATCAAATCCTTGTTCACCTCATAAGTATAAGCCCAAGTACGATAAGTTGCCATCGTGTCCTTAGGCTCTCCCATGTATGTTAGACTATCCCCAATAGTCAACCTGAAGGGTCTCGGATTGTTAGCTGTTTTGGGAAACAAAACTGAAGAATGAGGTACTTCGGTAAAGCGCCAACGCATCTCTATCACTTCGCAAGGTATGCCGCAAGCTCGCATCACCATCGTTGCGTAATTGGCGCAAGCCTTACATTCCAAAGCACCAAGTTTTTCAGTTTCCTTAGGTGTAAGGAATCCCTGTATGAGTCTATTGAACTGGGTACCATACTTCACATTCTTCCTTATCTGTCTCATCATAAACTCCGCCAAGTCCTTGGTATTAGCATTTTGCATCAAAGAGTCGGTTATCAGATGCTCATATTTTTGCTTAAGATAGCTACGCCAATCTGACAAATCCTCGTCACCATTTCTATAAGGAAGAATGTAATGGCAAAACTCATCAAAGGAAAGATTCTTTGCCCAAGGCTTGTTCCATGAGTCAAATGCCATCTCTATGTTTTTCACAAGATATTCTTCTGTAACTGTGTCTTCATCCATTACAGGATCACCTTTCTTTAGCTGGTAATGAAGACTATCAAGATAAGCACGGTAAATAGTATCAGTTGCAAACATCTTAGGCGAAAGCGTAGATGGTTTTCCGTTAGCATCTAGGATATTACGAGCTATACCATAGTGATATTTAGAATACTTTTGCAGAAAAATGGCAGCCTCATGCTTCAATGAGTCATGGGCATAATATTCTACTACTTGGTCGTATGCTGTAGGCTTTGCACAAGAAGCCAACTGCATAAGACAAAGATTCAGAAAAAACACGCTGGTATTACAAGAAGAGAAACAAGACTTAACTTTTTTCAAGAAAAACTTGTCACAAACATTATAACTTATCCAATTCATACTTTTTTATTATATGCCTACCTTTTTCATCTTTTTCTACAGTATATAAAGTGGACTTCCAAACTGCTATGTAATAAATATATCTATTCATATCAATCTTACAAATTTCATTACCATCCCAATCAAAAACGAGAATTATATTTGAGCGATATGAACTAACTTTTAACTTATCTTCGGAATAAAGTGCAAAAACATAATTATCACTTGCACATAAATCTATGAAGCCATTAATAGAAGCATCTGTTGGAATAACACGGCTCATCCCCATAACTTCTGTTTGGGTAAAACTAGGATTACCTATTCTCAAAGATTTAATTTTCTTTATTTTTTCATTCTCTGCTGAAAAAAAGTCAATATTTGTAGACTGTTTAGTGGCTCCAACAAACTTAGCCTCTTTTGGATGTTTAACCAACTTGCCTTGATTAGACAAGAATTTACCAAAAGTATTAAACTTATTATCACTCGCATTGTATATTTCATATGCAAAGTCCAACACCTTATTAAATTTATCAAACAAAAAATATTGATAACAATCTTTATAAGTACCCATACCAACAAAAGTATTATTGTCCAAAGGTATTATCTGGGACAATTGAGCACCATCAATCTTATATTGATGAATCCTATCACATTTACTATTGACAGAATCAACAAGCAAATTATAAGCTGCAACAAATCGAGTCTCATCATCAAATATCACAAAAGAGTTTTCATAAATACTTCCTTCACATCCTATAGGTATTTCCATATGCCCTTTTCCGATTTCTCCAAAACGCGAAAGTAACTTTCCTGTCTTGGTGGAAAATAAAGAATAGCTTTTATCATCACGAAAATCCAATGCAACAATATAAGCAGAATCACAATACAACCCTTCCAATAAGCCAACATTTTCTGTGGCTATTGGTAAATTTTCCTTTACTATTTTTCCATCATATTCAGGAAAACGCTCTAAAAACCCTTGTAGCTCTTCGCATGAAACAAAGAGGAACAAGGATAAAAAAAAGAATAACTTTTTCATCACTATCAAATTTATATTCATTGACAAGGAACAGACTGAAATTTACCTTTGATTATTAGATTATCGCCTTTTGCACAAGTATCCGTATGCCCACAACACCAATAATGATCAGTAACATCACTTTCGGTCAAAGCCTCTACATTCTCAACCAGTACAAACTTATCCAACTGGGAATTCATCACGAAATGTACTCCAACTCCACCTATTACAGCAATAAAAATAACAAATATACCTATTAGCTTCTTCATAATTCATTAGTTTCCATTTGTTGCTCTTCCATGAATAATAAAATTGTGTCCTGTGGTAGAATCTACCCCCTTAGCACAAGTTCCAGTATTTCCTTCACAATGCATTACTATCACTGCATCACCACCATCAGACAACGCTTCAATGTTCTCAGTAAACAAACCACTACCCGAGATTTGTTTACTTAAACAACATTTTCCCCATACTATACCTACGCTAACTATTACCAAACATAATATACTTACTAATAATTTCTTCATACTAAAAACTTATTCAACATTATTTTATCAATATATCCATTATACTATAGTTTTTAAACCAAACGCTTGTCTTTACATATAAACAGTTTTACACTTTTACTACCTATACTACGAAAAAGTATAGTTTGGAAAGGTCTGGTTTGATTCAATCAAGCCACTATGAAATGTACCCAAAAGTGCAATCAAGATTATTTAAATGTATATTTCAAAACATAATAATCACTTTTACATACCTTGCCATAGGCAATTTTTATTTTGCTTTTACTCAAATGGGATATGATTTCCGCTAAGTCGTTTTGCTCCACAACAGCATACAAGCAGGTATTGTCGGCATTTTTGACTATCGGAAATCCAGCCTTATTATTAGAGTAGCAATTAATTCGTCCTACCATACCAGAAGACTTGTCATAGAACAACATAAACCATTTTTTCAAATCACTTCCTTTTTTAACTATAAACGAGATATGTTTCTGTGTTTCCAAAGCTGAAATAGGAATTTCCTTTTCTGTACTCATCAAGAAGCGTTGCAGTTTTTCCTCATCATTTTCCATATTGACAAGATCAGAAGCCAGCAATCCTTTTTTACCATTTACGACTTTATATGCTTTAAACAATTCTAAATTTGTTTTATCTAATGCATACAAATATCCTGTTACAAAAGGAGGAACTATACCTAAGTCTTTGCTTGAATTGTCAAAAAAGCATTGTTCTTGCATATTAACACCTGCTATAAAGCCATCACTAAAATCAAGCTCTTTCTCTACTTTTGAATTCGCAGAATTAAAAATAAACATTTTATCACAATCTTTGCTAATGCTTGTTGGCACTAGGACATGGCGCTCTTTGGATAAATCGTAAATTTGTCCAAAGAAAAGCATACCATTGCCTGTATTTGACCATTTAGTTGGTAATTGTACTTTTTTAATAAAATCAAAATGCACATTATAGCACAGCAAGTTTTGAGGTGTAAGAACCTCTATATTCTTCGTATGCCTATTAAAGCCAAAAGCTGTCACTACAGAATATTCCCCAGTACCATTGCCTATTTTCCTTAAAGATGTAGAAACTAAAGCACCATCTTTTGTATATACATAAATGATATTTCTAGAGTCTTTTACTAAAAGATACTGATCAGACACAACCATCTGAGAGATATTTGACAAAATAATATCACCTTTGTTCTGCAAAGGGATTACTTCTACCTTAGAGAACAACTCTTGCTCAGTTATCTCTTGAGCCTCACCCAAATTGATAACAGGGCAATGTGCATCATCATTGTCTTTACAAGAAACAAATGACAAAGCAAACACCAATATAACTAGATACTTTTGAATGTGCAGCATAACTAAATATATTAAAGTTCAACAATTTAGCATTGCTTATGTATTTTTTACAAGATATCAGCAATGCTAAACCATCTTTTACTATTTTATGATATTCTTTACTATATATTAGCATGGATTCTTACAATAATCCATAGTATATCCTGTATATTCACACTGATAATAAGAATGAGAATTGCAGAATTTTAAGCTGAAACCTTTTCTAAAACATTTTCCATCATGTCCTGCACCACAAACTATCGTTACAACATCACCTTCTGCTAGTGCTTCTACATTTTCCAAAGTCAAACTACTCTCCGTTGGAGCTGACTTAGCCAAACCTCCACACAGCAATACTACACAGCCTACAAATAGGCAAGATGAAGTAAATAACATTTTCTTTTTCATTTTACTCATTTATTTGTTATTAATTACCTTCTTGTAAACACGCTTTACATTTTCATTTTCTATAGGACTTCCTACAAAGATTACATTCAATCTTTTATCTAAAAGAAACGAATGATATCGTTGGTCTTTTGGTATCAACTCATTTCTATTACTAAAGACATGAGCTGTATCCACATAAATAGAACTTGGTAAATCCGTAATATCCAGCTCCATATTCACATCTTCCATTTCATCTTTTTTAGGAGCTAAGATAAAAACATAGTTAATATCAACTCGCTTTTTCTTTGCCTCTGCTATCAGAGGATTCCAAAATCGAAGTTTACTCAAAGCACATGGACTACATTCTGAAGAATCGACATAGACAACCATCGTGTACTTCTTGTCCAAATTTTTCAGCGGGTTACGGCGACACTCCATTTGATTTAGGCACAACTCTATCGGACGAGACCTCATTTGCTCAATCTTGTCTTTCACTTGCTCTTTCTCCGACTTACAGCACAAAAAGAGCAAGCATACCATTATGCCTATTATGGAGAACTTCGGTTTCATCATTCCTCTCATTCCTTACAGATTTATGTCTCCGTAATACACAGTATCGTTATAAACCATATACAAGGTGAACTTACCTTTTAAGTCGCTCGGAAGTTCTGCATTGGCACCTCCCTCAGCAACCATCTGAGTAAAAAGCATTCTATCACCTCTATATACATATTATTATAATAGGTGATTCACTTGGCTCAAAGGATAACAGATTATCCTCCAAGTAAACCAAAGGCATCCAAACACAGCCCCTATCAGTATCAGTACCATGTTTGGTTGGATTATCGATAGAGCTAGGTTGCATTTCTACTCTATTATTTGTAATTGCCGAAGCTACTCCCATCTGAAGCATACAAACAATGCTCAAAACTAAAATTTTCTTCATATCGTTATATTTTGTATTTGTTTGCAAAATTAGGAAAAAGATAGTTGAGAACAAAATTATGAGAGTACATTTAGTACACAATTAATACCCAAAATAACATCGAAAGAAAGCAATATACTATATATCAATACATTATAAGCAAAAATACATTTAGTACACGATTCATTTCAACTGTTTTATCATATAATCCAGCTTCTTAATTTCATCAGATTTAAACAATATTTGGACGATTTTTTTACGCTTATTGGTGACGCTTTGCTTAGAAATGCCCAAGAGATTAGCCACTTGCGATGGAGAGAAACAAAGTCTTGTCAATACACAAATTCTAAACTCATCAGTTGATAGTGTATCATTAAAAGAAGACAATCTTTCCCAAAATTTCGGTATAGAACTTTCAATCAACGTGAGCAAATCCCTCCATTCACTAACAGTTGGCTGCTTACCACCATTAGCGTATGCCTGAAATGCTTGAACGATTTTAGAATTCATAACCATACTCTCACTTTCCCACTTTTCTTCATTGGCATTCGTTTGATAAAAGCTCAACATACCTCTCAATTTAGTCATTTTTTGCTTTTGAAGTTTCATTTCCTTTTGAGTTGAATCCAATTCTGTCTTAGTTGCATCATACTGAGTTTGCATCTTTTGAGCCCGATTTCTCAGTTTTCGTAATATAATAAGTAACAAGACTATTAGCAAGAACGACATAAACAATGCTTTCCAAACATTTTTTGCCTCTTCTGCTTTTCGCACTGCCACATTTTGACTTTCTGTATAATCGTATAAAGCTTGAACCTTGCTAACTTCCGACGCAGAATTTCTAAAGTTTGCCGTATCGTTTGCATCAGCATAAAGATGTGCATATTTCACAACAGAATCCCCCATGCCTTTAAGAGAATAAACAGACATCAGCCCCTTATACCCAGCTTCCAAATCCTCTATATCAGAAGGATAATTCAATATTTTTCGATAGCACCACAAAGCAGAATCCATTTGTCCAACTTCTTTATAATACCAACCTAGATAATTATAATAATACTCCTTTCCCCGATACACAGGTTCCCCATTATCATCCAACAAATTGGATTTAGCACGATATTCATCAAGTGCTCGTTTAGCCTTAGCATAATCCTTTTTCTTTAAGTAAATTTCATGCAATGGTGCTAACGCTGCTGCTGCATAATCTTCCCTACCTATCTTTTTATAATTTTGATAAGCTTGAATAGCAATTTGATAAACAGAATCAAGATATCCCAACTTATGAAACACACTAGATCTATGCTCTAGGGCGATAAAATACCCCAAAGTATCCTTTGCATTTTTTGCACATAAAGCCTTTTTGTCTAACATTTTTAATTCCATCTGCGGATAACGCTGCAAATTATAAATATCAGCCATTTGTCCATAAATCTTGGACAAAAGCCGATAATCACAATCACTTTTCGTAGTATCTAACTTTGCAACTGCCTCATTATAATATTGCAATGCCAAAGGACTATTACCCTTGTCACGATATACGCTTCCCATCATATAATTAGCTTGCGCTTTCTCTTCCTCACTACCATGAGAAGAATAATAATCCAAAACATCTTTCATATAGCTGATGGTGTCCATGGCATAAAAGAGCTTATTCATTGCCTCTGTACGAAGCAACAAATATTTCATTCTGTCCGACTTGGAATATTCGCCAAGACGTGCACTATCTTGGTGTAACATAAGCCATGCTGAATTTGGATTTTCATTCAGCATACTCTCGATTTGGTGCCACCGCTCATTTTTACTTGAAGTACAAGCAACAACTATTGGTAGTACCACCAACAGAATAATTAGTTTTTTAATATCTAGTTTCATAATTGCAACAAACTTTTAAGTTTATTATTTGCTTGCAAAAGTATAAAAAACATCTAGAACCACATAGTAAAATCATCCAAAAGGATAACACTTTCGTCTAAAAATCGTGTACTTTATGTACTCTTTCTATTTGTCCGCAAAGAATATTATGAGTATCTTTGCAAAAATTTTTAGAATTCAAACATGAAAAATCTCAAACTACAAGACATCAAGAGATGGGCAAAAAGGCTTTTTAGCTATATGAGCATCATCCTATCAGCTAGCTGCACTCTATATGGAGTGTGGGTTTTCATCCGTATATTTATCACGGATACTTTTACTATCCCATCAGATTCCATGCTCCCCACCTTACATCAAGGAAATAGAATCTTCGTAAACAAGACATTGATGGGAGCACGCATATACACCGACTTTCATTTCAGCAAAGATGGCACCGAGCTAAAAAGCTTTCGCACCAAAGGATTTCGCTCCATCAAGCACAATGACATCGTTGCATTCAATATGCCCAATAAAGATTGGCAAATCAAATTTGTCATCAACTACGTTTTTTGCAAACGCTGCATCGCCTTACCAGGAGATAGTATCAGTATTATCAATGGCGTTTACCGCAACAATAACTATCCCGGCAAACTAGGCATCTACCAGCAACAACTTGCCTTAAAAAACTTACCAGACAGCCTCATATCACCAGGAGCATTAAGAGCCATCCCTTTCGAAGACCATTTGCCACTTTGGACAATCAAGAACTTTGGACCACTTTATATACCAAGGAAAGGCGACATTCTGAATATCAATACCCAAAATGCCGCCTTATATAAAATTCTACTAGAATATGAGATTCGACAAACCATAGACATCAACTGGAACAAAAACCAGGTATCCATAAACGGTAAGCCATTTACCCGACATGTCTTCCTACATAATTATTATTTCATGGCAGGTGACAACGTCTTGGATTCCTACGATTCCAGATATTGGGGACTAGTCCCAGAAGACTACATCATTGGTATCGTGTCATGTATCCTATAGCCTAAGTGCCAAAAACTGAGTTCTATTTCAACTCCACGAAATCAGCAGGCTTTATTCCAAACTGCTTTTGGAAGCACTTCGAGAAGTAGCTAGGACTACTGAAGCCCACCATGTAGCTCACCTCACTAATGCGATAGCCGCCCTCCTTCAACAAGCGAGCCGCCTTCTTGAGACGTACCACCTGAATCATCTCGTTAGGCGTGACATCAGCCAAACCACGAATCTTATTGAACAACGAACTGCGGCTCATGCCCAACTGACCAGCCAAGAACGCCACATTCAGTTCAGGATTGGCAAGGTTTTCCTCGATGATCTTCGTCATCTTACCCAAGAAATCATTATCCACCTTGGTAGGCGCAATCTCCTGGATAGACTCCAAAGGAGTATGAGAGAACTTGCTCTGCAACAAGCGACGCATCTCGATGAGATGGTTGACGCTCGCTTCCAAATACTTCATGGAGAATGGTTTCTCGATAAACACATCGGCTCCACAACTCATACCCTCCGCCTTGCTGTTGTCATCGGTTTTCGCCGTGAGCATCACAAATGGCAGATGACTGATATTCGGATTCTGTCTTACCTGACGACAAAGCTCAGGTCCATCCATCTCTGGCATCATCCAGTCGCTCACGATAAGCGAAACATTAAATCTCTCCAAGATGCGAAGAGCTTGCTTACCATCGGCAGCAGTCAATACCGTAAAGAGCTTGGCAAAATGACCCTGGACAAAATTGCGCATATCCTCGTCATCATCTACAATCAGCATCGTAGGACGATGAGATGTGCTTTGCATGTCAGCATTCTGAGCCGCTTCCTTTGCATCTTCTTCCTCATTCGCCTCTTCATCTGCCGTGAGCGCCTCCTCTTCTTCTACAGGAACTCTTACAACCTCGTTGTTCTTATCAACCACGGCATCTTCTTGACCAATAGGCAGCGTAACGACGAAGGTAGAGCCTTTGCCAACTTCCGATTGTACTTCAACCATACCATGGTGAGCTTCTACGAGATTCTTGACAATATTGAGTCCGATGCCCGTACCCGGTTTGTTGTCTCTAGCCTGATAGAATGCTGCAAAAATCTTCTCTTGCTCATCAGGACTGATTCCCATACCATTGTCTTCCACCTGAATGACAAAGTGCTCTCCATCATCGGCTGGTCGGCAAGAGAGACGCACGAAATCTTTGGTATATTTGGTGGCATTGGTCATCAGATTGCTAACCACCTTGGTTATTGCCTCGCTATCTATCATCGCCGCAAAATCATCGGCAGGATAATCCACTACCAGTTTGGCTCCCTTCTGCTGCAAAGTTGGCTCAAAACGCTCTGCCACGGCATGCAGCAACTTTGACAAGTTCTGCAAATGGAAATGTACCAGCATTCCCTTCTGCTGCACCTTGTTGAAGTCGAGCAACTGATTCACAAGCAGCAAGAGTCGCTGCGCATTACGGTCGATGACATCCAGCGTCTGGGTCATCGCCTCGCCACCAGTTACAGCCTGGCTTATCTTCAGCCATTGCTCCTTCAGGTTCTCCAGCGGACCGATAATCAGCGTAACAGGCGTACGAATCTCATGGGCTATCATCGTAAAGAATTGCAAACGAGCATCTCTCATCTCCTGCTCCTGCTTCTCCTCCAAACGGTCGAGTTCACGCTGATGGCGACGTTTCTCTCGCTTCAATCTACTCTGTGTGTAAAGCCAGATAAGGCTTCCTAATATAATTAGGTATAAGATTTTGGCTGGCAACGACCACCAGAATGGAGGATGCACGACAATCTTTAGCTGGGCTTCTTCCTTCGACCACACTCCATCATTATTGGCTGCCTTCACACGGAAAGTGTAAGTGCCCGCAGGCAAATTGGTGTAAGTGGCACGATGTTCTCGGGTGGTAACCCAATCCTTGTCGAAACCCTCCAACATATAAGAATAAAGGTTCTTCTCTGGCGACACATAGCTCAATGCAGAGAACGAAAGATTGACCATGTTCTCATTGTACGAGAGATCCACTTGTTCGATGTGGTTCAACGACTCTGGCAATTTCTCCGTACCCACTTCCACATGCTTATTGAAGAGTTCCATGGCTGTAATGGCAACGGGAGGTTCCACACGGTTTATCTTCACCTGATAAGGATAGAAGGTATTGAAGCCTTGCGTCGTGCCGAAATACACTTTTCCGTCTGAAGCCAACAGTCCTGAGTTTGGCAAGAACTGGTCGCTGGTTAGTCCATCATAGCGATTGAACAACAAAGTTGGCTCTCCCTTCACATACTTAATGATGCCTTTGTTAGAAGAAAGCCACATTTCCCCCTCATTGAATATGATGCAAGAAAAATCTTGACTCGGCGCATCGATGGAGATACGACGGAATGAGTCGGAAGACGGAATATACTCGCAAATACCCATATTGGTAGCCACAAACAGTCTGCCCTTGGAGTCGATCTGCACACAGTTGATCTGGCTACTACTAAGCGCATGCTCATCGCCTTCCTTACTCAAATATTGCTTCCAAGTTCCGTTGCGACGATAACACCACAAGCCATTGTTCTGAGTAGCAAACCACACATTGCCCTGTTTGTCTTCCTTGATGTCGATGTTCAAACTATTAAATGCCTTTACTTGTCGGAACACCTTGGCATTCTCGTCCAATAGACAAGCACCACTCATGGATGTTGCCCAAAGCCGATGTTGGCTATCCCTGAAAAGACAGTAACAACTACTACTCTTAGAAGAGCTTTCCATCTGATAAGGCTGCAAGCTACCCGACGACATGTTCATCAGAACAACACCATCGCTATAGGTTCCTATCCACAGATTGTCGCCCTCGGCAAGGAGTCCATGCACATTATAACGTCCCATCGCTTGCTTGCCTGGGAAATTGACGAAAGTATCTGTTGCGGGGTCGTAGCAATCGACACCCGCATCATCGGTAGCAATCCAAATACGATGCTTGGCATCCTCGGCAAATCGTCCAACGACGTTTCCTCTGAGGCCACCCAAAGAGGCAGAATACATATTAAACCTGCTCTCGAAAGATAGAGAAGGAATATAGTTGACACCGCCATAGAAGGTTCCCACCCAGAGACCTCCTTCCTTATCCGCCGTAATGCTATACACAAATTTTTCGGCGGAACTTTTACTAGGGTCGTTCACCTCTGAGAGCATTCGCCAAGTGCCTTTCTGAATGTCATACTCCACCAATCCCTCGTCGCAACCTATCAGCACAAAAAGGTTGCGATCGTTTAAGAGCTTGTGGATATGATGCAACGAGTTGGTGAGGGAGGCACTGATAAGCAACTTGGTGGTTCCATCGGTCTCCACTTGATACAATCCCTGATCCCATGTGCCTACCAAGATGCTACCATCCGAATTGGCTAGCATCGCCATACCATTGAGTTGGGTAGCATCCCCCTTCAAACGAAATGGATAAAAAGTGTCGTTCGACTTGTTGAGTCTTTGGAGTGTAGAGCCAGCTGTATTACAAAGCGCCCACACTTGATTATTCACATCAACCAACGTACAAGCCACATTGCCCTTGCTTCCCTTTATCTTATAATTACGACTCTCGTGGGTGTTGAGATTATACCTGAACAATCCCTGTTCGGCGGTTGAAATCCAAACATTTCGGTCGCCATCCAACGAAAAATGATAGACGGTAGAATTTATTTTATCATCCAACTTCTTGAATTGTTCAGTTGCAAAGTCAAAGAGATAGGCACCTTTGACAGTACCCACCAGCAAACCTTCGTCATAATCCTCCAATGCGCTCACATATTGATCGAAGCTCATCGCCGGATTATAAAAAGTCTGCACGCTGTATCCATCGTAGCGGCAAAGTCCATTGTCGGTTCCAAACCAAATGAATCCATTCTCATCTTGCACGATGTTTCTTACGGCATTGCTTGGCAATCCTGTGTTCATCGTGATGGTGCGAACCAAGGGATCGCTCTCCACCTTTTGTGCCCAAGAGGCAACAGATTGTGTCGCCATACAGAAGATGGCGGCTAAGATTGTTACTATCTTTCTCATTTTAGTTATCTTTTCAATGACGCTGCAAAGTTACGAAATAATCTTTAAATTATAGGCTTTTAGGAATAAGAAAAAGCTCCGAAAGGGGGTATTTCCGTCTTTCGGAGCTAAATGATGATTTTTATCTCATTTTTATTTGGTGTTTACCAAATTCCACTTAGGAGGATTCACACCCATCAGATTCTTCACGAAGAAGTCGTAGCGCTTGTGCTCGCCATAAAGCTCACCCATCGTATGATGGGCTCCTGGGATGACAACCAATTCGAAATCCTTATTAGCTTTTTCCAAAGCATTCACCACCTGATAGGTGCTGGAAGGATCCACATTGTCGTCGATTTCTCCCACAACGAGCATCAGTGGGCGCTCCAGCTTATGGGCATTCTCCACATTGCTGCACTCCACATAACTGGAATCCACTGGCCAACTCATCCATTGCTCGTTCCACCAAATCTTGTCCATACGATTGTCGTGACAGCCGCAGGCACTATAGGCTGCCTTATAGAAATCGCCATGCAGAAGAACGGCAGTGGTGCTCTCCTGTCCACCAGCCGAACAGCCATAGATGCCCACTTTGTCGGCATCCATATAAGGATATTTCTTGGCAGCCGCCTTAATCCATAGCTCACGGTCAGGGAATCCTGCATCCTTCAAGTTCTTGTAGCAAACCTCCTCAAATTGCTTGCCTCTATAAGATGTGCCCATCGCATCGAGCTGCACCACGATGAAACCAAGCTCTGCAAGCGAGGTGGTCCACCAGTTGTAGTTCATAAAGCTCTTTGGCGTATAGGCATCGCCTGGTCCCGAATAGATGTATTCGATGACAGGATACTTCTTGTTAGGGTCGAAGTTGGTAGGTCGCTGGATGATGCCCCACATATCCGTCTTGCCATCCCTACCCTTTGCTACGAACACTTCGGGTGCCTGCCATCCGTGCTTCTTCAAAATGGAGAGGTCGGCGGTCTCCAAAGTCTTGACGAGCTTGCCAGTCTGCGCATCTCTCAACACAGTGACAGGAGCTGCATCCACCTTGGAGTAAGTATCCAAGAGATAACGATAATCGTAGGTATATTGCGCACTGTGGTTACCTTCCTCTGGAGTGAGTGCCACCATATTCTTGCCATCCATTCCTATCTTATAATAATGTATCAAGTAAGGATCTTCCTTTGGATTCACACCGCAAGCCGAGAAGTAGATTTCCCCTTTCTTCTCATCCACTCGCTGCACCTCCTTCATAAACCAGGCTCCCTTGGTAATCTGGCGAATCACCTTGCCCTTCTGCACATCGTAGAGATAGATATGATTCCAGTTGTCTCGCTCGCTGGTCCAGAGCAGTTGCTTTCCATCGTTGATAAACTGGCGCCAGATGCGTCCATAGTTCACGAACTTATCCGAGCGTTCCTCCACCACGGTACGCAACTTGCCCGTCTCGGCGTTCATCGCCAGCATCTGATACAGATGATGACCACGCTTGTTGTACTCCATCGTCACTTCCTTGCCGTCGGGAGTCCACTGCATCCACTCCAGTTCATATTGATTTTCCAGTTGATGCGTATCAGCCTCCACCTTCTTGCCGGTGGCTACGTCGATGATAGCGGGCAGACGCTGTGGCAGTTGGTCGCCCGGCTTGGCATACTCCTGCTTGTGAAGGATAGGCTGCAACTGGTCGGATGGCGAAGACTCCACATAGTAAGCATAACGCTTCTCCACAGGGATGCGCTTATATACAAAGAGGTGTTTGCCGTCAGGACTCCACTGGATACGGTTGGAATAATAGCAACCGATGGTACCATCCTGGGTCAAGATGCGCTTGGCTTGGGTATAAGGCTTGCCCGCCTCGTGCAGCACCACATTATATCCCTCGATGTAAGCCTCCCACTTGCCATCGGGCGATGTCACAGGATAAGCCTCGTGTTCCTCGTCCACCTCCATCCAGTGGCGCTCATGAGGGCGTCCGAACTGAGGCTTTTGTGCAGGACGTGGCTTGATGCCGAGTGCCTTCTCCATCGCCTCCTGCGAATCATAGCTTTTCAGTTCATCCTTGTCTGCATCGTATGAAACATACTTCTTGCCCTGAGGGGTTGAAACCTGATAATGCAACACATGGGTAGAATCGCACCAAGCCGTAGAACGAGCCCAATGATATACGGAATCTACATGAAATGTATGTCTCAGAGCGTATGCTCGGTTGTAATCCTCCAATGTTCCTTGTGCCGAAGCCGTAGCGATGGGCATAGTCAAAGCCGTGCCCAACAGCAACGTCATTCCCAAAATCTGATTTTTCATAACATTCTATATTTATACCTTTGTTTTTACTTCTTTACTTTTAATATCACTTTCCCGTATAGAAATCAGTAATACGCTTGATGGCACGCTGGCAAACAGGACAGAAATCGTCCACCTCATTGATGCGCATTCTGCAAACCTGGGCTGGTCGATAACATCCTTTGCTTTGGTTACCCGCACCTTCGAAGACACCCACCTTGAAGACAGCCTCGTTCAGTTTCTTCTGTTCCTTCTCGTTCTTGATATGCTTATTGTCAGGAAGCTTAGCGGGTGGTGTAGGAATCTTGGCGTTCTTAGGCATCATATCCGCCCACTTGCTTTGGAAATCCTTCAGCGTAGTGAGGTTTGGCTCCCAAGGCTCGGTGTCGCTCGGATACATCGGGTCGTATTCATCAGTGCTGTACTCATCGCCCAGTCCCGCATAGCCATGTCCAAACTCATGCACCAAGACTTTCTTGAAGGTAGGATGGTCTGAAGTGGAAAGCGTCACCTGATTGTAGATACCTCCACCGCCATACGTCGGCGAGTTCACCAATACGATAATCTGCTCGAATGGCACATTGCTCAAAGCATCATAGATGCGATGCACCTTGCTGGTGGTAAGATAGCGAGCCGAATAAAAAGTGTCGTAATGCGAGTTAGCCAGCGTGTTCTTCCACTTGCCATCATGCGGAATACTTGGTCCTGCATCCAGCGAAGGAGCAGCCACTGCCACCACATTAAACTGTGGTTTGAGCGACTTGAAAGGTTCACGCTCGAAAATGGCATCGGAAGCACGCTGTGCATCCTGATAGAATTTATCCATTTGGTCTGGACGATAGCCTTCGGCGATGATGGCGAGGTCGATGCAGTTGGCGCTGTTTCCGCTCTTTACGATATATTTATAAGGAATGCCATTCTCGCCAAGTGGTCGTATGAGAATATCCTTTGGGTCGATAGTATGGCGCAACTCCGCCGTCACCTTCTGATGGGTATCGCTCAGCGTGATGCTCACATCCACAGGTTTCTTTGGGAAAGGCACCAAGAAACTACTCTCGAAAGATTTCTTTAGATGCTTAGCCTCTTGCGTAAGCTGCCACTCTTGGAAGAGTGTGGAAAAAGTGTTCACATAGAGCACCTTGTTGGTACCATGCTCATAAACAGTCACCTGTCCGTTTCCATTCAGAAATTTCTCCGAGAGTCTTGTCTTTCTACCCGCCCAAGTAGGGTTGGTATAAGCCTGCTCGAAATAGATGGCTTGGTTCACGCTGTCACCAGCCACGATATAGTCGAGGCGCAGGGTCTTGTCCTCGAAGTTGTCTTCGAAACGCTGCGCTTGCATCGGCATCGCCATCATCAAGGCGAGGGATGCGGTCAATAATCCTTTATTCTTCATATTACATCTTTTTATAAATCATTTTATCACAAATAGAGACGCACCATTTCGTATGTCTTTACAAATGTGTCATCAACCATTCTGCCAAAACCTTGCAGTAATGATCATGATCTTCTACGAAAGGCATGTGGCGACTTCCCACAAAGAGTTCCCATTTACTGTTAGGCAAAGCATCGTGCATGGCCTTGGCGATGGCTGGAGTACAAAGGTCATCACTACCACTAATCACCAAGGTTGGAATGTCGATGCTCTTCATCTTTTCCAGATACTCAAAATCCTTCAAGTCGCCAGTAGCATTTAGCTCATTAGGTCCCCAGCCATAAATATACGACAAGGTACCCGCCTTTTTCTCTCTTCTCAAGCATTCAGGCGAGTCGGCGGTAACAGGTGCTGCGCAATGTTGCTCCATATAGTGAGCGATTGCACGCTTATATGCCTTGCTTTCAAAATCACTTGTAGCCTCAGCCTTGGCTATGGCTTTTTGCTCTTTTTCTGGTAAGTATTTTACCAAGCGATGTTGTTCCTTTACCCACATCGATGCCGAAGGATTGGTACTGGAGAGAATGAGAGAGCGAATCCCATCGGGATGACGCTCATAGACATACGCCAAAGCCAGCATACCTCCCCACGACTGTCCCAAGAGGTGTACTTGGTCAAGATGTAAGTATTTACGGAGCGCATCTAGTTCATCCACCCACGTCTCAGTCTTCCAAAGTTCTGGATGACCTTCGACATACGATTTACCACAGCCCAACTGGTCGTACATGATGACCTGATGTCCTGTTTCTGCGATTTGATCTAGTACCTCGAAATAGTTGTGGGTACTGCCAGGTCCACCATGCAGCAAGATGATAGGCGCTTTTCCTTCCTGCCGTTCGCCCACGATTCGATAATAGACCAGATGCCCTTTGAAAGGCATGTATCCCTCCTCTACTTTCTGCTTTTGCCCTGTGAAGACAAAGTTCTTGGCACGTAGCAAGTCTGTATAATCGCAAGTATAAATGTTTTGCTTCTTGTGCTTGCTAATCTGTAATTGAGTAGCGGGGAAATACTGTGCCAAGAGATGATACATATCAGGATCCATCGCCTGCAATTCCTCACGGGTGTTAATCCAGTTATGCTTGCCATCAGCACGTTGTACCTCTGCATTTACATTAAACCAGTCTTGCACAGCCTCAGCAAAATACTCCATGCCATTGTCCAGTCGATAAGTATTGGCATAAATGCCACGAGCTTTCGCCTTGGCTAGAAGCGAGTCTAGCTTTTCATTGATGGTAGGATCCACCTGATAGATACCTATCAAATGGATGGAATGGGCAAACTCATGAATGAGGATATCCTCGGCATGATACTTATCTATTTGGTAAGCAAGAATGTTCTCTTCGGCACAGGTTGTGACTGGTACTTCCATCGTTCCTTCCATTCCTCGAGCCCTCACGTCCATATTCACCGTAGTATCATTAATCATGAAATGGTGTTCTGGGATGTCGGTCTCTCCTTCATATCTAGCCATAATAGCCACACGAGTCCCATGCTTTTTCATCGCTTCCAATACCTCTGGTTTCAACATACAAGTCATAGCATAGAGTGTATGATGCGCAGCCACGATGCAGGAATCTGGCACTCGCCATGACGTTACGATAGGAATACCATTCACATCCACATATTTCTTATAAAACTTATCTAAATGTAAAGATTTGGGTGGTGCCGATATCTTACATTCTGGGATGCGCAGCTCTGCATCCCCCACATACCCATTGAGTCGTTGCGCTTGCATCGGCATCGCCATCATCAGGGCGATGGATGCCGTCAACAAACCTTTATGTTTCATCTTTTCTACAATCATTTTTTACTTGTATTTACTTTACCTTCGACAATCTCACCATCAATACACCATGCGCTGGAATAGTAGCCTTGGTATTCTTTGCCGTTGTGCCGATGTCCTTGTGCTTCCAAAGGTCACGCACCTTGTATTCGTTCAGACGCATATTCACCTCATTGGCGAAATAGATGGTCTGTGCGTGCCAGTTGTAATCCAAATTCCAAGGGGTCTCTGTACGGTTCATGAAGCATACGGCAAGCTCACCATTAGCCAATGGCTTCGCCCAGATTTCCTTCTCGCCCATGTCCATGAATCTGCGACCTTGTTCGCCCAAGGAATCCTGATTTACGGCAATTACCTCTTTGTTGGTCAATATCTCATGGGTATCCTTGTCCATCTTGGTCAAGTCGTTGCCTGCCATCAAAGGAGCTGCCAACATGCACCACATCGAGAAATGAGTGATATACTCATCCTTGGTCATTCCGCCATTGCCCACTTCGAGCATCTCGGCATCGTTCCAATGACCAGGACCTGCGTATGGATAGAGGTCTGCCATCTTATCTATGACATTGAGTACACCTACGCCTCCCCAGTCGAAGAGACATTGGTAACAATCACGGATATCGGCTGTCACTCGCCAAAGGTGTCCGATGCCCTTGCCCCATTTCCAAGGCTCGTTCTCGCCCCATTCACAAATACTGAGTACAATAGGACGCCCCGCCTCCTTGATGGCATCGCTCATCGTGGCGTATGCTGCCTGGGCATTCTGTCCCTCGTCGGAGCACCAGTCATACTTCAAATAATCTACTCCCCATTTCGCATACATCAGGGCATCCTGAAACTGATGTCCCCTACTGCCTGGGCGACCTTGGCAAGTATAACTACCCGCACAAGAATAAAGTCCAAATTTCAAGCCCTTGCTATGCACGTAGTCGGCAAGGTATTTCATGCCATGAGGAAAACGGTCGGGGTCTGGCTGGATAAATCCGAGGGAATCTCGTTCCACCTGCCAACAGTCGTCAATGACAATATATTGATAGCCAGCATCCTTCATTCCCGTCTCCACCATTTTGTCTGCCATATCCATAATGAGTTTCTCGCTCACATTGCAGCCAAACTTATTCCAAGAGTTCCATCCCATAGGTGGCGTCTGCGCCTGTGCCAAATAAGCTGAGTCGGAAACCTCTTTAGCTTTACCAAAAAACATCTGTGCCTGCATTGGCATCGCCATCATCATGGCAAGGGATGCCGCCAATAAACCTTTATGTTTCATATTTTCTATCATTATTTTTTACTTGATTTTTACTTCGTATGGGAACTTTCGGGAAGATGGGTCGAGCGAATGATTCGTCGGTGCGCCCATCACCACAAGATAGAGCGCCTTGAGTGGATGGTCCTTCGGTGCTACCAAAGCTACCTTGCCATGGACTATCTCCCCCACTGGACTATAGATACACTTGTCTGTATCAGCGGTAACACCCACCAAGCCATAGCGATAGCCGATGGTTCGAGCCATCTTGTCCTTGGCAGCAACCAAAGGTTTTTCTTCCGCATCAAGTGCCCTAAAATCTACCACTACTTTCTTGCCAGCCTTTGGCACTTCCAATTTGATGGCATTGAAGCCATAGTTCTCTGGCACCAAGGCTGTGTCTGGTCGCAGATAACCATTCTCCATCTTCTGCATTTGGGTATCTAAGGTACAAGCATACGGACGTGTCTCCTTGCGAGCATAGTCGAAGTCGAAATTCACAAGATGACGATAGCAATCGAACATCTCGTCATTAAATTGCTTCTGAGTCATCTTATACTTACGTTTATAGGTAACCACAGGGTCCTCGCCTACTTTTCCTTCACGATAAAGCTGAGCAATACTTTCGAGTCCATGCTTCTCAGCCCACCATTCGATGACGTATGGTGAATGATAGATGTTGTCGAGATGCAAGTAGCCTTTGTGGGTGAGTTGCTTGAAAGCATCGAAGTGGTATTTCTCGTCGGTTATCCAGTCAGGATTCACACGCCAGAGCATCCACTGCGAGGTCATTTCGAAGAAGCCGCTACCACCCCAAGCCTCGCCAGCACGGTCTGCCATAATCTGGAGTTGGAAACTGTGCCCTAGCTCGTGAGCCAAACAGTTGAGTTTTTTATCTTGTATGCGATTAGGTGTCACCCAGAGAGCTCCAATGAAATCATCGTATGTACCACCATACGCCGTACCTTCGAGCGAATAATTCACCATCACCATCATCTTATATTGGTCGCAGATGCTACCTGGCAAGGAGAACTTCAGCGTATCTCGGAAGAAATGATAGAATCTCTCCACCTGTGTCTGAAGATTGCCCAAATCGAATTTCATCGACTGCCCCTCTAAAGAAGGAGGATTCTGAGTGTTATCGCCAAAAGGCTTCTCCCAAAAATACACGATGTTTTGGGTCTGTGCACTGTGTCGCCAGCACCAGCGAGCATTGTCATCGTTGAGGTCGTATGGCTTCAAAGAGTCTGGCACAAAGATGAGCTTCTGTGGTGCAGAGACCGGATTAGTTGGTCGAGTGGCAGGTGCCTCGGAAGGATCCTGCTGTGCCAAAACAGACTGTGCCATCGGCAAGGTTGCGGCTGTAAGAAGCAGCGAAAAGAGGAATCGTTTCATTCGGTTATGATTTTCGTTATTGTTATTTGCGGGCAAAAGTACTCATTAAATCATAATTATAGGCACAATATCGTACAAAAAGATAAAAATATCGTATTTTCATATTTTTTCTTTGCCAATTCGGAAAAAATGATTAGCTTTGCAGTCGAAAAGTTTAAACGATGACAATTATGAGATATCCTATAGGAATACAGACATTCGAACAGATAATAACAGGCGGATTTTCTTATGTTGACAAGACTGCCCTAGTTTATCAATTGGCACACTATGCAAAAAACTTGTTTCTGAGTCGTCCTCGACGATTTGGAAAATCTCTCCTTGTATCTACCCTACAGGCATATTTCGAGGGCAAGAAAGAACTGTTCCAGGGACTTGCCATCGAGAAACTGGAGACCGAATGGGAAACTTACCCTGTCATCCATATCGACTTGAGTAGTGGTAAGTATTATCAACTACAGAATCTGCATACCAACCTACATCGTATATTGTCTGAATATGAGCGTTTGTACCACATCGCTACCCCCACTAGTAATCCTGATGTTTACAGTTCCCGATTGACTAATATTATATCGGCTGCTCACCAACAGACTGGCAAGAAGGTGGTGGTACTCATTGATGAATACGACAGCCCGATGCACGACTCTGTGAAAGACGAAAACTTGCAAAATCAGATACGTGACATCATGCGAGATTTCTTCAGCCCGCTCAAGCAGCAGGATGCCAACCTGCGTTTCGTCTTCATTACAGGTATCTCGAAGTTCAGCCAGCTGAGCATATTCAGCGAGCTGAACAATCTCAAGATTCTTACGATGAAGAATGAATATGCCTCCATTTGCGGTTTCACAGAAGAAGAACTCCTTGCCAACTACCAGGAAGACATCCAAGAATTGGCAGACGAGAACGAATTGACTTACGATGAAGCAGTAGCAGAATTACGCTATCATTACGATGGTTATCATTTCTCAGCCAAATCACCAGGGATTTACAACCCTTTCAGTATCATCAATGCATTGGATGACAAGGAATTCAATAGCTATTGGTTCTCATCGGG
>DBLF01000069.1:46547-55196 GCA_002297965.1 Candidatus Segatella papionis | reverse complement strand
CTAGATGACATTTGGGCATCCGACAAGCGCTTTGACGTACCTACGGAAAAGATTTCAGACCCAGTGCCAGTTTTGTACCAAAGTGGTTATCTTACCATCAAGGAGTACGACAAGAGACGCAGGCAATATCGCCTGGGCTTCCCTAACGAAGAGGTAAGACAGGGTTTCTCCACAAGTCTCTTCCGTTATTATTCACCGGATGGAATGGGCAACTACGATGCCTTGTGCGGTGCCTACTACGACTGCGTGGTTCGTGATGGCGACATGTCGGCGTTCCTGCCTCATCTAAAGACTTTCTATGATAAGTTTCCTTATACATTGATTAATAACAATGAACGCCATTACCAAGCGGTGATGTACACCATATTTGCCTTGCTAGGCTTGGAAGTCACTGCAGAACAGCCGACTTCTGACGGAAGAATCGACATGGTGCTGAAGACTACAGATACCATCTATGTCTTTGAACTGAAATATAAAAAGGATGCAACTATTGCATTGGCTCAAATCAAGGACAAGAAATATATTTCAGCCTTTGCCGATGACAAGCGTAAAAAAGTAATGGTCGGCATCAACTTCTCGGAAGACAACAGAAGTATAGACGACTGGAAAATCTACACCCTATAAATTAAAGTATCGCCCGATAGTTGCTACATCGAATAGCACTATCGGGCGATTTTTGTTTTACATACCAGATACTTCCAATTTAGAACTTCATCTTTACTGTGATGACTGCCTTATGAAGCTTGCCACCTTTATTATATACCATCGTTGGCTTGATGGTATAGGTCTTGCCTTTCTGCGAAGCACCAGGCTTGTGACCTACGGTGAGGGCATAGCCACCAGCATTATACTCGAAGTAAATCTTCGTTCCATCCCCCCAAACACCAGCGGTTCCATCCTCGGCTATCCAGAAACCTATGCCATTGGCTGAATAAGCATACGAGATAGTACCATCAGGATTGGTCAATCCCACAGCCACCTTGCCATCTGCAGGACCTGTGAAGCCATCAGCCTTTACTGTTCCAGCATCCAGCGTAGCACCAGCAATCTCTGAAGGCTGAAGTTTGAATGCCTTGGCAACCTTTGCCATCACCCCATCATTCAAGAGATTGAATGTATGAAGAGGATAATCTGTGCTGCCGGCATCAAGGCTTACCTCCAATGCCGCATTGACATCTGTAGGATCGCCCGCAGGAATAACTACATTTCCCAGCAAGTCGGTACCCGAGAATTTCACACGATAAGGCCACTGCTCATCATTGGTCTCGTCATCATCCCAAGCATTGCGATTGTACTGACCAGGAGCAGCCAACACACAGAAATACAAACGGTCTGTATTGGCTGGTACATCATAGGATGCACTACCTTGCTTACCTGCATGCATCTCGCCATAATGCGATTTGCCATCCTTGGTGATTGCCACGAAACCATAACGATAGCTCTGCTGCGTATTGCTCTGAGAATTATACTTTTTCACAGTGCTCTTTGCGTTTCCATCACCATCCACCACCGTGCCAGGGTCTCCGGCTGCAAGAGCTGAGCCTGGAGCTATGCCTTCTATGGTAGCACTTACCTTGCCTGAGGATGGTATATTCAATGGAATCAAGTTGAAGCCTGTAGTACCAGGGCAATTGGAATAAGCTACTTGGTAATACTCTCCATTCTTGTACAACTTGGTAGAGTAATTGATGGCAGCATCGGTCTTATACTGATGCACTGCATCAAAGTCATAATCAGCGCAATGAGCCGCATAATCATACAAATCATTGTAGAGTGTATTCAAATCATTGTTGCAATAAAGGCGCATGTAAGTTTGGAGAGGATCCTCAGGATACTTGCTCTCCTTCCAAATACGAGCGTAAGATTCGATACCATGTTTTTGCGTGAAATAGTATTGGAACCAGTAGCTGGCATAACGCATAAACTCATGGTTGAAATGGCGATGATGATTTTTGAGCCATACCTGCACATTGGCATCTTGGGTAAAAGCCTCCACAGGATAATCCTGGAACGACTGCCATTGAGCACACTGTTCCCAATAAGCACAACCACCAGAGCCCTTGTCACCAAAACCATAGCGGAAGCCACAAGGTACTATTTGTGTATTGTTGCCCATATCTATAGGCTCAGCCTCTCCTGTGAAAAGCTTGTCAGCAGAAGTCTGATATTGGAAGGAGTGACCAATCTCATGACCGATGGTAGAGCCTACGGGCTTACAGGTAGAAGGGTTCACCCACAAGGCTCCTATTTTATCGTCATACCCTGAACCTGTGGCAAGCCACTCTGTCTGATAGAGCAGATAAATCTGCATCTTATGATTATCAAGAACAGATTTACCCTGTCCTACAGTAGCCATTCCGAGTTTCTCCACATTGGTCTTATAGAATTGCTCAGCCTTAGCCAACAAGTCATCAACATCCACACGCAATTCTTCAGGCACAGACTCAGCATTAGGATTATCACCGAAGCCTGGCTCCCAGAACACAAAGAAATGCTCACTCTGTTTCATACGCCACCAAGACCACTTGGCATCGCTACGGAGCATATTGTCTGGACCTTTTTCAAAGCCCTCGTTCCAAGTTCCAGGGCAGTAATACTTGTCGAAGTCTTTGATTTTCGACTTATCCATCATTTTAACTTCCGAAGGATTCGGAGTCACTGGGCTTTCAGGTTCATCCGAGCCATTGCTAGAACTACAGCTACCCAATAAAAAGAGAAGCGTGCTGAGAGCCAACAAGTTAACATTCCATGTTTTCTTTTTCATTTGTTTCATTCTTACCTAGTTTTATCGGTTTATGATTGAGTTTCAACTGCAAAGTAACTGATTTTCAGTAAAACAAGATACAAACATCGCCCGATAGTTGCTACATTGAATAGCACTATCGGGCGATTTTTATATATTGTTATCTAGACTAACCCTACCTTACTGCTCAGCAGCCTCATCTGGCTCCATTGGCCAATATGGGTTCTGATACAATGGAGAATCAGCGTAAGTTTTGTGGTCTGGAGCGGTAAGCATGAACTGCTTCAATGGCATTGGTTGCAAATACTGCGCCATAGACCAAGTCATTCCATCATAGAGCAAATCGTTGGTAACAATCTGGTATGGACGGAAGTACTCACTCAACTTGCGAGAAGATACGGTAGCTGTAACAGAACCGTCGTCTTGCAACTGCTTCTCGGTGTACCACTTCTCCATTGGCGTGTTCCAAAGATGGAAGCCCTCCAACTGATATGGCTGCTTCATCAACTGGTCGAGTGAACGCC
Source organism: Candidatus Segatella papionis (assembly GCA_002297965.1). Classification (GTDB taxonomy): domain Bacteria; phylum Bacteroidota; class Bacteroidia; order Bacteroidales; family Bacteroidaceae; genus Prevotella; species Prevotella papionis. The sequence goes on along the minus strand of DBLF01000069.1, from coordinate 51,929 downwards.
AGCGAATCAAGTCCATCCAGCGAAGACCTTCTGCCATCAACTCAGTACGACGCTCACGACGGATGCTATACAAAGTAGGGTCGGTCAAAGCCTTGCCTGCAGAGAATGCGCCCCAGTCGTAATCCGTGCCAGAGCCATCGGTATAGCCCTTCACCTCCTGTGCCATATCGGTAGCGGCGATGGTGGTCTGAGGGTCGGCAGCGGCGCCCTTGAAGCCAGCAGCCTCACGAATTGCCTTCCAGTAAGAGATGCTCTTGGCATTCAAGTTGTGGTCGAGCATATACTGAGCCTCAATGTAGTTGAGCAAAGCCTCTGTAGCACGGAAGGTGATGGAAGCCGTGTAACCAGCTTGGTTCTCAGCCAAGTTCTGATTGAACGTACCACCCTTACGGATGGCATAACCCGTAGAATAGGTGATATCGAAAGAACGAGTATATACCAATGGATATGGCTCGATAGGACGTACCTGCTCTGCGGCGATAGTATTGTCCTCGCCCTGGAGCACGTTCTTCTGACCTGGTCGCTTCAAGAATATGAAGAGACGAGGGTCACGGTTACGAACTACCGCATAGGTGGTAGAGTCCTCATATACATAACCATCATGCTGAGCGTAAGTAGGCTTACCGTCTTTCATCAAGAAAGCGTCAATCAAGCTACGGGTGAAACCTGTATAGGTATTACCACGGTTTACAGCCACCTCGATGTTGTCGGTAACGCCCTTACCCTTGTTGTATGCCTTCCAAAGAAGTACCTCTGGATAAGGAGTCATGTCGGTGTTACCAAACTTATAGAAATAAGGGTTGGAATCAGTCAAAGACTGTGGCACGATGCCGGTGTTCTTATCCAACTTACCTACGTAAGCATCACCTACGATGGCAGCCTCGTCAACCGCTTTCTGGAAGAAATACTTCGCCTCAGCCTCCAAGCTACCCGTAGGATACTGGTAGTTGGCATTGTAATCCTTCTCCTTGCCTGGCCATCCCTCGCCATTTGGTACAAAAGGAGTACCTGCGAAGTTGGTGAGCCAAGATCCCTCGAAGAGTGCTACACGAGAAGCCAACAAATGGGCAACGGAAGGAGAGATACGAGTAGTAGCCTCCCAACCATCAGGCTCCATATAGGTAACGGCTGAATCCAAGTCGTTGAGGATGAAACGAGCCACCTCGTTGCGTGGACTACGCTTGCAAGCAGCCACCAAGATAGCCTCATTATCAGGCATCGCCTCGGTAACGATAGGCAAGTCGCCAAAACTCTTGTACAAAGAGAAGTAGCTGTAAGCACGGAAGAAGTGCAACTCACCAATGTACTGACGGATTTTATTCTCGTCGCCTGCAATCAAGCCCTTCTCGTAGTTAGACTGTGCCGTATTCAACTGATAGTTGATGTCACGGATGTTATCCCAGCTCCATGAGCCATTGTCATTGCTGGTTTTCCACTGTCCCTTCTTGTACTTAGAGTCGCCAGAAGTACCCGTCTGGTTATCGGTACCATTGTCGTTGGCGAAAGTGCCATAGCCCGCACCACTATGATAAGGAAGAACGGTCTGATAGAAAGCATTTGCCACGGCCTGTAGCTGGGTGGCATCCTTGTAATAGTCGCCAGGTGTAATCTCTGTCTGTGGCTCCTGGTGGAGGAAGTCGCTACAAGAAGTAGTCATCGCCAATCCACATGCCACCAAAGGGAGTGCCTTTAAAGATATATTGATTTTCATATCGCTTTTCTTTTTATAATGTTAAACTTAAACCGAAAGAGTAAGTGGTACTCAATGGATAACCATTGCCATAATAGGTACCGATAGTCTCAGGGTCGTACTGCTTGCGGAGAGAAGTACCTGTCCAGAGGTTCTCGCCAGAGAAATAGATACGAAGTTTCTCGATGGAAACCTTACGTGTAAGGCTCTGAGGCAAAGTATAACCTATCTGAAGGTTCTTCAAGCGGATGTAAGAAGCATCCTGCAAGTACTTGGTCTGGGTTTGCTCATTCTTGTCACTATAAGCAGCACGTGGCAAGTAAGCATCCTTGTTAGGCTCCTGGAAGCCATTGATGACAGACCAAGAGTTCTCGTCGCGATAGTAATCCTGCAAGCCATCGATACAAATCTGATACCAACGACCATAGCCAAACGCACCGAAGAAGTAACGAGTGCTAGCCCAGTAATCGCGCTTCATCACGCCTTGGAAGAAGCAACGGAAATCGAATCCCTTCCAAGCGGCGTTCAAGTCGATACCGAAGAGATAGCGTGGTGTAGAGTTACCAATCTTCTTGTTATCACCATGGTCCTCCAAAGTCCAAGCACCCCAAGAAATCTTACCATCGCCATTGAGGTCGCGATACATGATATCGCCTGCACCCCAGTTGGTACCTACGGTACTCTGATCAACCTTTGCCAAATGAGCCTTCATCTCTTCGTCGCTCTGGGCGATGCCAATGGTTTCGAAGCCATAGATGTCGCCGATGCGCTGCCCCTCGATATAGTTGCTCAAAGAGTGAGAAGGGTTGTTAGGGTATTTGGTAATGGTAGCGTAAGCGTCTGAGAGATTGAAGCTGATGCCATACTGCAAGCCATTCGACAAACGATCGTTCCAACCGATGGTCAACTCCCAACCGTTAGTACGCAAGTCAGTATTGTTGGTTACAGGAACAGCAGTACCCAAGATGCTAGGAAGCTCAGGGGCATTACCAATCATATTCTTGGTTTTACGTACATACCAGTCGAAGGAACCATGCAAGCGATCCTTGAAGAAAGCGAAGTCAAGACCGAGGTTGAGGTTCTCGATGGTTTCCCATGTCAAGCTCTGAGATACCAATCCCGGTGCCCAAGCTGTCATTGGCTTCAAGCCATCTTGCAACCAAGTACCATTGTTGGCATATACACCAATGGTCTGGTAAGTCTGGTAAGTGCCTACGTTCTGGTTACCCAAGTTACCATAAGACACACGGAGCTTCAACTGACCAATCCAATCGTTGATAGGCTGCATGAACTTCTCGCTAGCGATGTTCCAACCAGCAGACACTGATGGGAAGAACTTCCACTGATTACCTGCACGGAAACGAGAAGAACCGTCGTAACGCCCATTCACCTCCAAGAGGTACTTGCCCTGGTAATCATAGTTTAAACGACCGAAGAAACCGCAAGTGGTCCAACGGCTCATATTGCCAGATACACCCGGATCTACCGCTGTACCGTAAGCATCAATACCCGTGGTACCATCAATCTGAGGCTTGTTGCCCACGATGATGCCCGCACGGTCGGCATATTTATATTTCCAACGCTCGTCCTCAGACTGGAAACCAGCCATGACGTGGAAGTTGTGCTTCTTCTGCAAGCTGAGCGAATACTCTGAATATACCTGGAAATTGGTGTAATTCTCCTTATAATAATCCTCTCCTACGTAAGTATAGTTATTCTGGTCGTAGGCGTTGCCATTGAGGTCGTGCAGATAGGTGTGCTGCATATCGGTATGGCTCTCATTGTGAGAAGTACGATAGTTGAAGATGGCATGAGTAACCCAATTTTTGATAGGCTCGATGTCCAAGCCCACCTGATGGTTATACTCGTCGTTCTGATAACGGTATGTACCACCATTGGTCAAAGTGTTAACCTGCTCATTGTAAAGATAACCATTTCTATCATACAAAGGCACACAAGGCCACTGACCACCCAAGTACTCATAAATGCCTGAGCCCAAAGACTGAGGACGATGGTAATCCTTGCGAACAAAACGGAGGGAGTAATTGAACTTCATCCACTTGGTCCACTGAGAAGAAATCTTGGCAGTGGCGGTATAACGGCTGCTACCCTCGTCTGCCACCTTAATCAAACCATCCTGTCCCAGATAGCCAAAAGAAGCATAGTAATTGAGCTTATCGTCGCCACCCGTGGCACTCACATTGTGCTCCTGAGAGAAAGTATGAGATTTATATACCGCATCATAGAAATCGGTAGAGGCATAACCATCGGTAAAACCACTCTTCCAATAACCATAATCATCGGCATCCAAAGAATAAATCAAGTTGCCATTCTTATCCTTACGTGTACCTGCGTTCACATATTCGCCGTTGATCCAATCCTGCATACGCTGCACCTGGTCGGAAGTGAAGAGCTGACCACCACCAATATTGGTATTGGCATCATTCTGCATACAAGCGAAATCCACAGAGCTCATGGAGTGCTTCATACGGATAGGACTGCTGAAACGGAAATTATTGTTGTAGTTGACACTTACCTTGTCACGCTTGCCTCCACTCTTGGTAGTAATCAAGATGACACCGAATGGCGCACGAGAACCATAGATAGAAGAAGCTGCGGCATCCTTCAACACAGACACGCTGGCAATATCCTGAGGGTTGATGGTATTGATGTCGCCCTCCATACCATCAATCAACACCAACGGGCTACCGCTGGAACCCTGACCGATGGTCGTGGTACCACGTATATTCAAGCTAGGATTATCATCCAAACTACCTGCGCTCTGGGTAATCTGCAAACCAGCCACCATACCTTGCAAAGCCTGGGTAGCACTGGTTACAGGACGGCTATCCAACTCCTCACCAGAAACCGCAGTTACCGCACCTGTCAAGTTTACTTTCTTTTGAGTACCAAAACCAACGACTACCACTTCATTCAATTTGGTATCATTTGATTTCAACACAACCTTTGTTGTACCAGCAGGCACAACTTGTGTTGCAAAGCCCAAATATGAGATAGTCAACTGTGCTCTATTTTTTACCTTTAAAACATAGTTACCATCCACATCTGTAACAGTACCATTACGGGTGCCTTTTTCCATAACTGTTGCACCGATGACTGGTTCACCAGCATCATCTAATACCACGCCCTTCACTGTAACTTCATTCTGCTGAACGTTCTCCACTTCTAGGCTTGATGAGGTCTCACTTGCAGCGAAGATAGGACTTGCCCCTCCACACGCAAGGACCAAACACGCGATGGCTTTGGCATAAGCTTGGCTATGTACAAAGCCTAAAATGTTTTGTGTCTGTCTCATTTCAATAATCGTTTGGTTTATTAATGTTTTTAATTTTCGGTTGCAAAGTAACACATTTTTTAAGAATACTTCTTGCTTTTTCGTCTAAAACAGTGCAAAAATCGTCCAAATAAGAGCATTTAGACGATTTTTGCAAGATATTATAAGATTTTTTTGTGATAAAAGGTTAAATACGTCCTACTAGAATGTTGTCATCGTCAAGAAATCGCGGAGATGAACATGCTTGATTCCATCCACATTGGTCTGTCCATACATTCAGTCCATCGAAACCACATAACTTTGGGGCTATCTTTTATCAGTTTTGTTTCTCATGAGAAAAACTCAGCGCAAAAAATACAACTTTTGTTTCTCATAAGAAACAAAAAAACGGAGAAAA
>DBLF01000069.1:46323-46511 GCA_002297965.1 Candidatus Segatella papionis | reverse complement strand
TGCTTCATCGCCTTCTTCAGTTTATCCACCGCCGCATTGATCATGTCGTGGGTACCACTGCCGTCAGTCACATACTTCTGGACCATTCGGGCATAACCGATGGCTTCCTTCAGTTCTGCACTGGTGTTTTCGTCTGGCCATCCAGCTCTTCTCAACAAACCAGAAAGCTGACGGAGGTCTTCCATCTC
>DBLF01000069.1:10962-46220 GCA_002297965.1 Candidatus Segatella papionis | reverse complement strand
GCCTGACTCATCGCCTTGAGCATTCGCTCGTAGCCATTTGGTGCCCATGGCGCATACTCTGGCACTTTCTCTGAGAGGGCATTCCATTTCTCTTGGTCTGCCTTACGCTGTTGGGCTAAGTTCAACAAGGAGTTTAGCTCGGTGAAATCCACCTTGGCATTCTTCTTACCCTTCTTGCTCTGGGCATCCGTCTGGTTGATGCGATAATAGTGGGTACTATTGACATTGCGATAATAGTCTGGCTGGAACTCCTTGCCATCCATCTTCAGCGTGAGAAGATTGGCTCCTGCTCCAGTTGTCACACCATTGCTCTCTCCTACTGTAACCTTGCTCAACTTCGAGTCAATGTTCAGCGTTGCCTGGTTCCAGGTCTGTGCGCCAGTGCCCGCCATCACCAATGGTCCATACATCAAGGCTCCCACCCAGGAGGTCTTCAATGGGGTTCCGTCGAGGCTCGCCACATCGCTAGAGAGCTTGTCGGCACCATACTCGATGTGCTTGCTGAATGGCATGTCGATTTCGATGACATCGCCTGTCTTCCAATGCTTTTGGTCGAGCTCTACATAGCTACTTGGCTGAGGATTCTTGGCTACCTCCTTGCCGTTCACCTTCACCACGAAACCTTGGGTTGCCCAGTAAGGCACACGGAGTTTTAAGGTGAAATCGCCCTCGCCTTCGGCTATTTTGAGGATGGAATGCTGTGCTGGCCATTGGCAATCCTGCTTCAGGGTAACACCCTTTTCCTTCCAATGAAGGGTGGTTGGCATATAGAGACCTACCCAGAGCGTATGCTCGTTGGCAAAGTAAGCCGACTGCTGATACTTGGTATGATTCTCCGAACCCGTTCCACCGCAACAAGTGCTCTGTGGGGTCTCGTTGCCGAATGGCTTGGTGGCATTCAAACCTACCGCATACTGGTAGGTGGTCTCATACTTGTCGGGATTGAGCGAGCCGATAATCTGATTGTACAAGGTACGCTCGATATAATCGAGATACTGGGCATTGTCTGGATTATAGCAGTTCAAATCCTTGGTGAGTTTCAAGAGATTGTAGGCGCAGCAGGTCTCGTTGATGTCTGGATTTGCCTCCGACTCTCCTTCTTGCTGACCATTGGTTGCCATGCTCAGAATCTGGGTGTAAGGCTGGCGGAACATCTCGCCATTTCCTACGCCACCCATCGCATACATATATCTGCCCTGCACCAAGCTCCAGAAGTTTTGCGCCAAATTATAGTAATAAGGCTTGTGATTGCTCTTGTAGCTTCGCAACGCTCCGATAATCATCGGGATATGCTGGTTGGCATGGCGAGTACGGATGTCGTCGATGTTCTTGCTCAGTGGGTCGAAGAACTTAGGGGCATCAAAACAGTTGGCTGCCTCGATGAGCTTTGCCTTCTCCTCTGGATTGGAAACCATCTCTGAGAGACGAGAGAGCGATTCGCTCATACCTCCCACCTCACCGGCGATGTACATATCCCACATCTCATAGCGGTTGCCAGGCTTGCTACGACGCTCGTCTTGGGTACCATCTTCTTTCACATAAGTGCGATAGTGCATACGGTTCCATACCCAGAGTCCCATGTCCTTGGCTATTAGGAGTGCCTTGTCACAGATTTCCTTATCATCGAAGTAGGTGGCGATGTCGATGAGACCCGCCAACTGCTTGTGTACACTATAATAAGGTGCCCAAACCCAGTCGCTGTTGTTATAAGCTCGATACATCTCGATAAGGGCGCAATGCTGGGCAGGAATGGCATTGATATAACCATAGCCATATTTCTCAGGATGCTTCTTGTACTCATCGAAGGCAGCCCAAGTGCCCTTCATTTCTCTGAGTTCTGCCTCTGGAGCGAAGTCACGAGCCTCCCAGTTGCGCTTCAAGTCCTTGTTATATACGAAGGTCATCTCTTGATACTGGCGCAACTCATTCACCATTCGGGTGATGTTCTTACGAAGGATAGCCTTCTGCGCTGGGTCGGTAGCCACGGCGTACGCCTGGGCGATGGCCGACATATAGTGACCGGAACCATGTCCCTTGAGCTTGGTGTCGGGTGAGTCCCAGCCATCGCTCTTGGTATAGCCTTCTGTGCTAAGTCCGTAAGTATCACGATAGTTATAGAGCTGCTGGGTGACATCCCAGGAGCAAATCTCCCGGATAGCTTCATCACGGTTGTGGGTCAGGCGATTGTCGCCATCCACGGTAACGTCTGCTAAAGAGAATGTATGCGCCACCTCCTGCTGAGGGGTCTGGTAGCCTCCAGCCACCACCTTCACTTGTGCCTTGATGGGATAGCCATTGTCGGTCGATTCGTCGCCAATGACAAAGCCTCCCACCTCATATTGGCTGCCAACGGCATGCTTCTGCACGTCAGCCTCGGCTTGCTCATCGGCTAGAGGACTATTGGACCAGCGCACTTGGCGATATTCGGAATAACCATCCGAATAGGTCACCCATACGAGATTAGGAAGTCTTGGAGCTGTGCCCTCTGGACAATCCACCGCTACCGCAGCCACCTTGGAGATGGTGCGATAGACAGTGGCTGCCGTTGCCATACCTGGCAAACAAGCTACTCCTATTAATAATGTGAACTGCTTTGAATTCATTTTTCGCTAGGTTTAAATGTTTTACACCTTATTTATTATTTTCGACTGCAAAATAACTGAAAAAAATGGAGCTTGTCCGAAATTATCGTCCACAAAGATAAAATTATCGTCCCATTGGACTGTTTTGGGACGATATTTTCATCATTTTGTACTTTATTGGCAGCACTCCATCAAATCTCTTTGTAAATTTGCAGCAGCTTTGGCAAAGCTTATTGCTCTACGAGTGAAACAAAACAGACAATAATAAACAAAAACGATAATAAACCTAGAAGAATATGGTCAAAAAACTACTTTTCATCGCCACCTTATTATATATAGGGGCACCGGTATCGGCAGAGAACTATCAGGTGAAGTCACCCGATGGTAAGATTGTCGCCGAACTCAACACCGATAAGAATCTCTCTCTAAAATTTAAACATAATGGCTCCATACTTTTGCAGGAGTCTTCAATAGGTATTAGGCTGACTGACGGAATGGACATCGGTAAGAATCCGAAGGTTGCCAGCAAAAAACTGACCAACCACAAGGAGACCATCGATGCTCCATTCTATCGCCAGCAAAGTTTTACCACGGCTTACCAGGAACTAAACCTGAAACTGAAGAATGGTTTCGGCATCATCCTCAGAGCCTACGACGAGGGAGTAGCTTATCGTTTTTATACCTCGCGCAACGGCAAGACCGTCATCCTTGGCGAGACAGCGGAATACCAATTCGGCAAAGACAAGAAGACCTGGTTACCATACACCACGACACCCGAAAAGCCATTTGCCATGGCTTTCCAAAATATCTACGACGAGACTCGCCTAGACAGTGCCCAGCAGACACTCGCCTTCCTGCCAGCCACCATCGACTGTGGCAACGCCAAGGTCACCATCCTTGAGAGCGACCTACAGAGTTACCCTGGCATGTGGCTGCAAGCCAACGGCACGGAGAAAGACAAAGAGAACGGTACCCTGAGAGCCGTCTTCGCTCCCTATCCCAAGAAAATGGCTTACTATCCTTGGCGACACATGACCCATGTGGCAGAAACCAACGACTTCATCGCCACCAGCACGGGCAAGCGCACCTATCCTTGGCGTGTCTTCGCCATCACTGAACACGACACCGAGATGCCAACCAACAACCTGATATATGCCCTCGCCTCACCCAACAAGATAGGCGATACTTCCTGGATTAAACCAGGCAAGGTAGCTTGGGACTGGTGGAACGACTGGAACCTGAAAGGAGTACCTTTCAAGGCAGGTATCAATTACGAAACTTACAAATATTACATAGACTTTGCCCACAACCACGGACTGGAGTACATCGTATTGGACGAGGGATGGTACAACTCCAAGGAGGGAAGCATCCTGAAGCCAATCGATGAAATCCAATTGCCTAAGCTCATCGAATATGCCAAGAGCAAGGGCGTAGGCATCGTGCTTTGGGCAGTGTTCAATGTGATGGACGAGAACTTGGAGACCATCTGCAAGACCTATGCCAACATGGGCATCAAGGGATTCAAGGTAGATTTCATGGACCGCGATGACCAGACCGCAGCCGAAATGGTAGAACGTCTCGCCGCTTGCACCGCCAAGCGCCACCTGGTGCTCGACCTGCACGGCATCTACAAGCCGATGGGCTTGAACCGCACCTATCCTAACATCCTCAATTATGAGAGCGTGTTTGGCATGGAGGAATGCCGATGGACGGATGCCAAGAACGACATGCCTAAATATGATGTCACCTTCCCATTCATCCGAATGATGGCAGGACAAGTGGATTTTACACCGGGAGCGATGCGCAACGGAACCAAGGACAACTGGAAGGCAATCTATACAAAGCCTATCTCCATGGGCACCCGATGCCACCAAGCAGCTTGCTACGTGGTACAAGACAGTCCGTTCACCATGCTCGCCGATACCCCTACCAATTATGAGGCAGACGAGGCATACACTCGCTACATCTCCTCTTTGCCTGTCATCTTCGACAAGACCACTGTTTTGCAAGGTGAAGTAGGAAAGTATATCGTCACCGCCCGCCAGAAAGGCAACGATTGGTACATCGGCGGTCAGACTAACTGGGATGAGCGTTCCCTCACCCTCACCTTCGATTTCCTCGGCGAAGGAAACTACGAGGCACAAATCTTGCAGGACGGCATCAACGCCAATCACGATGCGGAGGACTACGTGATAAAATCGCAAACTATCAACAAGCAGTCACAGATGAACATCCACCTCGCCTCTGGCGGCGGCTTCGTCATCAAGCTCATCAAGAAGTAAAATTCATCAAAAAAAATATCAAGAAGTAAAATTCATCAAAAAGAATTATCTAGTAACACCAAACACAGAAGTTTTTTATGGTTAATAAGCATATAATTGTAACATCTTTGTTAGTAGCTGTAGCTGCGGCAACGCCCGAGACGGGTGCTGCCCAGCAGGCTGCTTACAACACTCCGGGTGCTGGCAACCCTATCCTACCAGGCTATTTCGCCGACCCAACGATTAAAAAGTTTGGCGACACCTATTATATATATGCCACTACCGATGGTAGCGGCGCTGGTTTCGGTCCTGCCCAGCTTTGGTGCAGCAAGGACTTCAAAAACTGGACGCTCATGCCGATGAACTGGCCGGACAGCCACTGGATTTGGGCTCCTGACGTGATGAAGAACGAAGCCGACGGCAAATATTACTACTTGTATTGCCAGCCTTGCAAGCTCCATCTTGGCGTGGGCGACACCCCTAGAGGACCTTGGAAAAACGTGCTCGGCGAGAGCGAGGCGGTTTTGGTTCCTGATAGATTCGTGAAGAACGCCATCACCCTCGACGGTCAGACCTTCCGTGACGACGACGGTTCGGTATATATGTACTGGGGTACTTGGGGCATCTACAAGGGCTTCGGTTGTGGAGCGGGCAAGCTGAATCCCGACATGAAGTCATTCTCCGAGACCAAGCTCATCCCGAATACCGAGGTTACCCATTTCTTCGAGGCACCATTCGTATTCAAACGTAATGGCATCTACTATTTCTTGTATTCTTGCGAACATTGCGAGGATGCCAGCTATCGTGTGGATTACGCCACCGCCCAGCACCCGCTAGGTCCTTACACCTATCACGGCACCATTCTCAAGACCAATGCTGACGGCACAGTACATGGTCCTGGTCACAACAGTGTGCTGCAGGAAGGCGACAACTACTACATCGTTTATCACCGCCACGACAACCCACACTCCAACCGTGGCTTCCACCGACAGGTGGCCATCGACAAACTGGAGTTCAACGCCGACGGCACCATCAAGGAGGTAATCCCTACCCACGAGGGTCTCGACCTGAAACCCGAAATGAAGGTGGCAAAGAACCTAGCCTTCGGAGCCAAGGTCACCGCCTCCTCATACTATGACAAGGATTTCCGACCAGAATATGCGGTGGATGACAACAACGGAACCCTTTGGCGACCTCGCACCACAGGACCTGCCTGGATTCAGATAGACCTCGGCAAGAAACAGAGCATCAAGAGCATCTGGACACAGTTTGAGTATGGCACCCAGTTCTATCAGTATATCATCGAAACCAGCAACGACGGCAAGCACTGGCAAACATTCTCAGATAAGCGACAGAACCGCTTGGCAGGTTCACCGATGGTAGATTTCGGAAACGCCAAGGCTCAGTACATCCGTCTCACCTATACTGGAGGACAGAAGAACGGTTTCGGCGGAGCCATCTGGAACATCAAGGTATATGGAACTGCCGAGGATTCAGCCCCACAACAGTGGCTCGGCTTGACCGCCGCAGATTTCGACGGCACCGCCTGGCATAACAACGAGGGAATGCTCGGAGGCAAGTTCAGCCTCATCCAGGGCACAGTCCTCAGAGAACAAGTATCAGGCAAGGGACAATTTGACGGCATCGCCGGCACAGAGGCTCATGCCAAGAGTGCAAAAGATGCCATCACCCTGCAACCGGGAGCCATCCTCGTGATGAATCATCCACAGCTAGGCAAGGCTCGCAAACATACTCTCACTGCCCAAGTATATGAAAACGACACTTGGCATCAGATAGACGAAAGCGACCCACGCCTCAACCTCTCGGAAGGAAAATTGGAGATTCTTGCTGGAGAAAAACAATTTACCCTCACCAATCTCCGTTATTACAACTGGGAACAGGAGGCTGCCGAGAAAGCTTTCGATGCCAAGAGCGACATCGTGCGTGAGGCTGTAGCCGACAAGAATAGCCGAGGACTGGTGGTTGACCTCAACGCCGACTACTACAACGAGGGCGATACCGTGCCTTACATCAAGAATGGAAGCCCGCTCGACGTACAGTTGAAGGGCGAGTTCGAGACCCAGAGCGACACCGCCGCTATCATCAAGACTATCGATGGCAAGAAGGCATTCGCCTTCACGGGCAAGGAGGCTTACCGCAGCAACTTCATGTTGCCAGCCACCATCCGTGACAACGCTCCTTATACCATCGAGGCTTGGATTTTGAATCCAGAGATTGCAGAAAACGAGTGTGTAGCCGACTTCACCTCTTCACACGATGAATTGGAGAAGTTGATGCTAGTAAACGGCACAGAGCCACGTTGCGGTGTGATGAACCACTATGGTTGGTACGAGGATGCGGGCTACAAGGATATGAAGAGCCTCGCTGGCAAATGGCAGCACGTATATGTCTGCTTCGACGGCAGAATCGAGAGTATCTATATCAACGACCAGCTCGTCAGCCAAAAGGACATCCAGCTCTTGGTGAAGCCATCGCAGTTTATGCTGTTGGGCAAGAACGCCGAGGAGGCTTGGCCATTCACTGGCTATCTCCACTCCCTGAAGTTGTGGGATGAATACATTGCATATAAAAAATAAAAACGAACAATACATGAAAAAGATTTTGATGACATCTGCCTTGGCGGCATTGGCTTTGATGCCTGCCTCGGCTCAGAAAGTGAACAAAAGCTCGGGGGGTTATCCGATTACACCTGTGCCTTTCACCTCGGTAAAAGTATGGAACAACTCGTTCTGGGGACAGCGCATCGAGACCTCTCGCAAGGTGACGATTCCTTTGGCTTTCAGCAAGTGCGAATCTGAGGGACGCTACAAGAACTTTGAGCGTGCCGCCCACCCTAGCGACAAGTACGACGTGGGTAAGTTGATGCCACTGAGCTTCGACGACACCGACCCATACAAGACCATCGAGGGTGCCAGCTACGTGCTCCAGACTTACCCTGACGCTAAGCTCAAGGCTTACATCGACAGCGTGCTAGACATCATCGCCCCTGCACAGGAAGCAGATGGTTATCTCTATACTGCCCGCACCCAGAACCCAAAGCATCCGCACTTCTGGGCTGGCGACAAGCGTTGGAGCAAAGAGGAAGACTTGAGCCATGAGCTTTACAACCTCGGTCACATGGTAGAGGGTGCCGTAGCTCATTGGCAGGCTACAGGTAGCCGCAAGTTCCTCGACATCGCCATCCGCTACGCCGACTGTGTGGTAAGGGAAGTAGGTCCTAACCCAGGACAGGCTTGCGTGGTACCAGGCCATCAAATCGCCGAGATGGCGCTCTGCAAGCTCTATCTCGCCACAGGCAACAAGAAGTATCTCGACGAGGCTAAGTTCTTCCTCGACTATCGTGGCAAGACCACTATCAAGACGGAATACTCCCAGAGCCACAAACCTGTATTGGAACAAGACGAGGCTGTGGGTCATGCTGTGCGTGCCACCTATATGTATGCTGGTATGGCTGATGTTGCCGCCCTCACTGGCGACACTGCTTACATCCATGCCATCGACCGCATCTGGGACAACATCGTGAGCAAGAAGCTTTACATCACCGGCGGTATCGGTGCCACCAACAATGGCGAGGCGTTTGGTCCAAACTATTACTTACCAAACATGAGTGCATATTGCGAGACTTGTGCAGCCATCGGCAATGTATATGTCAACTACCGTCTCTTCCTCCTCCATGGCGAGAGCAAGTACTATGATGTATTGGAGCGTACCCTCTATAATGGTCTCATCAGTGGTGTTTCGATGGATGGCGGTGGTTTCTTCTACCCGAACCCATTGGAGAGCATGGGTCAGCACCAGCGCCAGGCTTGGTTTGGTTGCGCTTGCTGCCCTAGCAACATCTGCCGTTTCTTGCCATCATTGCCAGGCTATGTATATGCCGTAAAGGACAAGAACGTGTATGTCAACCTCTTCCTCAGCAACTCAACATCGCTGAATGTGGCTGGCAAGAAGGTGGCTCTGAGCCAAGACACCCAATATCCTTGGAACGGCGACATCGCCATCAAGGTGGATGACAACAAGGTGGGGCAGTTCGGCATGAAGATTCGCATCCCTGGATGGGTGAAGGGACAGCCTGTGCCTAGCGACCTCTACTACTATAGCGACGGCAAGCGCCTCGGCTACACCATCACCGTGAATGGCAAGAAGGTAGCTGCTCAGGTAACAGCCGATGGCTACTACACCATCAACCGCAAGTGGAAGAAGGGCGACGTGGTACGTGTTCACTTCGACATGGAGGCTCGCACCGTACGTGCCAACAACAAGGTGGAGGCAGACCGTGGTTGCATCAGCGTGGAACGTGGTCCTATCGTTTATTGCGCTGAGTGGCCAGACAACAAGGGCTTCGACATCATGAGCATCTTGGAGAACCGTGACCCACAGTTCACCGAGGGCAAGCTCTCTTACGATGGTTTCATCGACCCAAAATATAAGAATGTGTTGACACTCTACAAGGGACAGAATTTGGAGACACTCTCAGAGAACGTCCAGACCCTCGCTTACAACAAGGAAGGCAAGCTCACCACCAAGGACGAGACCTTGGAGTTGATTCCTTACTTCGCTTGGGCACATCGTGGCAATGGCAACATGAAGGTATGGTTGCCACAGGATGTGAAGGCTGCCAAGCCTACCGCCCCTGCCACCCTCGCCGCACAGGCAAAGGTAGAGTTCTCTTCTCCTGTACCAGCCAAGGGCAGCATCACCGACGGTCTTGTACCAGCCGACGAGAACGACCGCAGCATTCCTTACTGCCACTGGTGGCCTAAGCAAAACACCACCGAGTGGATTACCTACACCTTCCCAGAGGCAAAGGAAATCAAGACCAGCACCGTTTATTGGTACGACGACCAGCCATGGGGTGGTTGCAAGGTACCAGACAGTTGGAAGCTCTACTATCAGGACGAGGCAGGCAACTGGAAGGAAGTTCCGGGCGCAGACGCTTACCCTACCTTGAAGGGAACTGCTTGCAACGTCAACTTCGACCCTGTGAAGACCAAGGCGGTGAAACTCGAACTGAAGCAGCCAGAGAAATACTCCTGCGGCTTGTTTGAGTGGAGTGTGAAGTAAAATTGTTGATTGTATAATAGCCAAGTGGGCTAATGACAGCGCTGTCATTAGCCCACTTATCTACTATTGTCTATTCCTTTTTATAGTTCACCCTTTTGTCTTCCCTTTCGCCGTGCTAACTTTCCTAATGCATTGATGGATTCAAGAATAGTTTCCACCACCCAAATTTTTCGACCGTTCATCGTCCATCGTGAATCCTTTCACGATATATTCATTCAAGCGTTCTGTAGCCCATTGACGGAATCGGGTACCTTGAATAGATTTTACACGATAGCCTACAGAGATTATAACATCAAGATTGTAATATTTCACCTCTCTACTCTGCGTTTTTCCCTCTATTGCACCATGTTGAGTGGTTGTTCGGAATTTCCGAACAACCACTTTTTCGTCCAACTCCCCTTCCTTGAAAATATTGGATATATGTTCACTAATTGTAGCTTTGCTCTTATTAAACAAAACTCCAATTTGTTCTTGATTTAACCATACGGTTTTATTCTCCAAACGGACATCAAGTTTAACTCCCTCATCCGATTGATAGATAATCATCTCACCCAAATCCATTTGAGGAGTATCTTCCCATTTATTGCCACAATCCATACAAAGATGAATCATGCCTTCAGACTGCACATTTTGCGAGCCACACTTAGGGCATTTCATATTTTTGTCTTCCATCTGATTTTATCTTTATTAATCACATACCTTTAAGCTTGACTTCTCTTGTCTTATCTTTTGAAAAGACTGAATGCCTACAGGCAGTCTTCTTCCGCTCATTTCTTCTATCATAGCCTCGTTATTTTGCAATTAACGATGCAAATATACAACTTTTATCCGAAACTAGGCCAATTATCTCATCAATAAATGCAAAAACTAGTAAAAAAAGAGGCGAATATGAAAAATAAATGATACCTTTGCAATGAAAATACAAGACAAAAAATCAAGATAAGAATATACAAGATATAAAAATGCAACAAAAATGAAAAAAAAGATTTTATCTCTGCTCTTGATGGCAGTATGTGCCATGGGAGCAAACGCTCAGAGCAATACCCCTGCCACCCCTCAGGCTTCGCAGGATGCAGATTCACTCTATGCCAAGAACCTCTTGGCTGTAGGCACTGAGGCTCCAGCTTTCCCTGCCCTCAAGAAAGGCCAATGGATTGTGCTCGACTTCTGGGCTACTTGGTGTCCAGACTGCCGCCGAGAGATTCCTACTGTGAAGGAGATGTACAAGAAGTATGGCACCCGCGCCAAATTCATCGGGGTTTCGATGGACACCGACAAGGCAAAGCTCGACAACTACACCCAGGCCAACGGCGTGGATTGGGAGCAGTACAGCGAGTTCAAGAAGTGGAAGGAAACCCAGGTTTCCAAGGACTACAACATCTCTTGGTTGCCATCCATGTATCTCATCAACCCAGAGGGCAAAGTGGCTTATAGAACCGTGCTCGCAGAGCGCATGGCCAAGAAATTGGGCGAAATCTTCGGAGATATCTGATAAACAAGCAACTATAAATGAAAAAATAAGCTTTTACTTTGCAAGTTTCAGAAAAATATCGTAACTTTGCTCACAAAAATAGAAAACTTCTAAAAGAAAGGAAAGATTATGGAAACAATGCCACTTAGAACGCCAACATCTTTTAGGCTATCAAATACATTGCTAGAGGAATTGAAAGCAAAAGCAAAGGCTAGTAATCGTAGTTTGAACAATTACGTTGAAAGTCTTCTCATTAGTATCTTGCATCCTTCTGCCAATAATATGGCTGGTACGACACTTAATTCTGACTTGCAAGAAAGAATAGAAAGCGCAAGAAAAGAACATAGAAATGGCAACTTTGTTAGATGCTCAAATAGGGAGGAACTTCAAAAATATCTTGACTCACTATGATATATAAAATAGACTTTGTTCCATCTGTATCAAAAGTCATTGCAAAATATAAAAAATCCAACCCGCAAGTTTATAAGAAGTTAGAGAAACTTTTGTATGATATACAGATACACCCAAGGGAAGGAATTGGGCATCCGGAACCATTGGTCGGTGGTAATGAAGTAACATATTCACGACGTATCACTGCCAATAACCGAATAATATACGATATTTATGATGAAACCATTATGGTAATAATTGTTGATATCGATAAGCATTACAATGACAAGTAGCAAGAAGCAATTGAGAAAAAACATACTATTTAGAGTTCTAAACTATTTTTTTCTCAAAAAAATTTGGAGATTTCAAAATTTCGCCGTAACTTTGCAGCCTAGTATCAAAGAAATCTCGGGGTTGACTGGATTTGACGGCGAGATGAAATGGTACGTAAGCATGCGGAGGCTCGTTGGCTACCTCCTAAATCTTAGTGAACAAAAAATTAATTGGCGAAAATAACTACGCTCTCGCTGCTTAATCGAAGTACAGTAGATTAACTTTATTCCGGCACAAGGTGCTGGAACGGGACATCGCTCAACGGATGTAGTTCCGAATCTTGTTGGTCAAGCGGTGCAGGCAAATCGGAAATAGTCTGGGTACGCCTCGTTGCCCCGATGAAATTTTAGAGGATAAGGGTATGATTGGTGGTCCAGGTCTTGTCACACCTCGAAAATCGAAGGCTGGAATAAGCATGTAGAAAGCGTATGGTTTCCTTGTGCGGACGAGGGTTCGAATCCCTCCAGCTCCACCCTACTAGAGTACGGACTCGCAGATTCTTTTAAAAAAGAACTTGCGAGTCCGTTTTCTTTTTATCCGTTTTCTTTTTATACGTTTTCTGTTATATCCGGTTCTTTTTTATTAGCACCTATTTTATATAAAAGATTCCCCAAAGTTTGGAAGTTTCGGAAAAAAGTTGTAGCTTTGCAGAAAATATAAAAATAGACAGCAATATGAAATATCCTATTGGCATACAGAGTTTTGAAAAAATCATAGAGGAAGGATATGTTTATCTCGACAAAACATCACTCATCTATGATTTAGTACATACTGGCAACATTTACTTTCTAAGTCGTCCTCGACGATTCGGAAAGAGCCTTCTCATATCCACGCTGGAGAATTATTTCTTGGGAAAGAAGGAACTATTCGAAGGACTTGCCATAGGAAAACTTGAAAAGGAATGGAAGCCATATCCTGTGCTCCGCATCGACTTTGGCGCGGGCGATTTTACCAACAAGGACACCTTACAACAAGCGCTGGAAAACAAATTGATAGAATGGGAGAAACTATACCAAGTGGATAATTCTTTCTCCGACCTGAGCCTGAGATTCTGGAATGTCATAAAAGCTGCTCATCAGCAGACGGGGCAGCGTGCTGTTGTGCTTGTGGATGAATACGACAAACCTCTTCTTGACGTGATGGACTTGGACTATACCTTGGAATATCAAGGCAAGACTATTACATTGGAAGATTACAATCGGGATACGCTAAAGGCATTTTATTCCACCTTCAAGGCAGCCGACGGCGATTTACAATTCGTGTTCCTCACGGGTGTCACCAAGTTCTCACAGGTGAGTGTGTTCAGCGGATTCAATCAACCAGACGACATCAGTATGGACGAACGTTACGAGGCTCTCTGTGGAATCACCAAAAAAGAATTGCATACTGTATTTGAGGAGCAAATCAAGGAGATGGCGATTAGATACAAAACTACCGAAGAGGACATGAAGTACAAACTGAAAAGAAAATTCGACGGTTATCACTTCAGCCCCAATATGCTCGACATCTACAATCCATTCAGCATACTGAATGCCTTGAGCAAGAAAAGACTGGAAAATTACTGGTTCAGAACGGGATCTCCCACTTACCTGGTTCGACTGCTAGCGCATTTCGATGAGAACATCAATGAACTTGTCAACAAATATTATCCTGCGAGCAGTTTCATAGATTACAAGGCAGATAAAGAAGCTCCCTTACCTATGATTTACCAAAGTGGTTATCTCACCATCAAAGATTGGAACATGAACACCGATTCTTATCTTTTGGATTTTCCAAACGACGAGGTAAAGAATGGGTTCCTGACTCTTTTGGCTGCAAGTTATTTGAAGCCAAAGAAACCAGCCGACGCTTGGGTTGTACAGGTAATAGATGTAATGGAGCATGGAGACTGCAAGCTGCTAGAGAATCTTTTAACATCTTTCTTTGCCAGCATCCCATACAATCAACGACGTAAAGACAACGAACGAGAGAAGGAGCGCTATTTCCAATACACCTTTTACCTCATTCTCAGGATGATTAGTTGTTTTACCGTCTTCATAGAGAAAGAGCAAAGCGAAGGACGAGTAGATTGCGTAGTCGAGACCCGAAAATTTATCTACATATTCGAATTCAAACGTGACGGTTCTGCCGATATTGCGCTCGACCAAATCGAGAAAATGGGCTATGCCCGAGAATATCAAACAGATGGAAGACACATTTTCTTGATAGGCTGCAACTTCTCTTCCAAGACTGGAACCATAGATGGGTGGAAGGTGAAAGAGGATAGGAACTGAAGAACATAAAGGTAATTACAGAAAAAGTTTTTCTGTTTTGTTGCCACCGTTACCACCGCCACACTTAACCACCAGTAGCACTGATAGTTAAGTGGTGGTAACGAGCTTCATTTTGTTACCACCTCGTTACCACCGTTGCCACCCGCAAACGACAATCGGCGCTCCAAGCATTTCGAAGTGTTCCTCGGGCAGAAACGAAATGTTTCTCGGACAGAAACAAAATATTTCTTGGGCAGAAACAAAATGTTCCAAGGCTCAAAACACTTGGTACTGACGCTTGGAACACTTCGTATCTACGCTTGGAACGATTCGCTACAACGTCACCAACGATTCGCTACAACGTCTCCGACGAACCGAAACTATGCTTAACAGAAGTCAAAAATATCAATATAACACCCTAAAAACAACAACCGCATGAAATTCGTTATCGCAAGAACTAACAAGAAAAACAAGTTGTGCGTCAGCACAAAGACCATCGACCGATTCTGGGAACGCATCGCCAAAGACGACGCCAAGCAGACTGTTGCCAACTTCAGAATGAGCGTGCCGCTGATGAACGGCGACTACCAGTACTACAACGGCATCCATGAGTGGCAACACATCTACCCTGCGGCAGAATTCACCAAGGACGACAGCGACAATCTCCTCTTCAAAACGATGAACGGACTGGTGATGCTCACCTTCGGCAACCTGCTAACGCCAGAAGAACTCGCCGAAGCCAAGAAGACCGCCAGTTTGCTGCCCATGACATTCGCCGCCATCGACGGCGCCGACGGCAGAAGCCTCATCGTGCTCGTAAAAATCTGCGATGAGCAAGGCGGCTTGCCCGACACAGAGCCACAAGCGGAACTGCTCTACCAGACGGCATACGCTCAGGCCAAAGGTATCTATGAAGCCCAACTCTCCGCCACCCTCCTACCCGAGCACCCCTCCCTGCGCTCCAACTTCCTCCTCACACTCGACCCTTCACCTTATTATAATAACAAGGCGACGGCAATGCGCATACAGAACAAGAAGAAGAGTCTCCAAGAGCCCAAACCCATCGACGACCTCAAAGTTTATAACGACTACGAGTTTCTCTACCGAAAAGCCGCCAACGAGACTCGCACAGAACTGGCACAGTCGGACACCCATTGGAACAACGAGGAAGACCGCCTCTACGCCAGTCTTTCCACCCTGTCCGCCAAGCTCTGCCAGATGGGATTCAGCGAGGAGGAAGCCTTCGTGCATACCCGCCGCAACCACTGGTATGATGTGGAGGAAGAAAAGCTCCGCCAGATTGTGAGCACCGCCTTCGAAGCGCACGCCAACGACTCCCAAGCAACCTCGCCCCAAAAAGCAAACTCGGCGAAAAAGTCCGGTTCCACCTCGGGAAAGAGCCGAGACAGCATCTTGCAGATGATGCACTTCCTGAAAAGTCGCTATGTGTTCAGATACAATGCCGTGATGAAATTCACGGAATATAGAGCCAACAACTCGTGGGTGGGCGACTTCAATCCCGTGGATGCCCGTGTGCAAAAGCGCATGACGCTGGAGGTGCAACTGGAGGACATCCGGGTGAGCATCAAGGATGTGAAAAACTTTCTGGAGTCGGATTACATCAAGAGCTACAACCCGATAGAGACCTTTCTCTACGACTGCGTGGGAAAATGGGACGGCAAGGACCGCATCCGGGCCTTGGCTCGCACCGTGCCCACCGACAACCCGCACTGGGAAAACTGGTTCTACACTTGGTTCCTCGGTATGGTGAACCAGTGGCGAGGGGTCTATCGCCAGCAGTATGGCAACAGCACAATGCCGCTGCTCATCTCCAAACAGGGCTACAACAAGAGCACCTTCTGTCGTCGTCTGGTTCCGCCGTCACTGTCTTGGGGCTACACCGACAACCTGATTTTGTCGGAGAAACGCCAAGTGTTGCAAGGGATGGCTCAGTTCCTGCTCATCAACCTAGACGAGTTCAACCAGATTTCACCCCAAGTCCAACAGGGTTTTCTGAAGAATCTCCTCCAGTTGCCTACGGTAAAAATCAAGCCTCCCTACGGCAGCCATGTGCAGGAGTTTCCTCGCCTGGCATCTTTCATCGCCACGAGCAACATGACCGACATCCTCAGCGACCCATCGGGCAGTCGCCGTTTCCTGGGCGTGGAACTCACGGGACCCATCGACGTAAGCGGTCGCCTGAACTACGAACAGCTCTACGCCCAGGCGATGCAAGCCTTGGAAAAGGGCGAGAAGTCTTATTTCGACGCCACGGAAACGGCAGAGATTATGCAGAGCAACCTGCAATTTCAGCAAATATCCGTCATCAAGCAGTGTTTTTTGGAGGTTTTTGCGCCTGGAAAGGAAGAAAATGGCGGAGAATACATGCGTGCAGCCGCTATTTTCGACGTTTTGAAGTCGAAATTCGGTTCTTCGCTGCAAGCATCGAGCATCCAGAACTTCGGAAGAGAACTCCAGAACATCGAAGGTCTCAAGAGCAAGAAAACAAGGTACGGTACTGAGTATCTGGTAGTTAAGAAAGTATAGAGACGCTACCATCGTGCTTCTCGAAAAAATAGTAGTGGTAACGGGTGGTAACAAAAATCCATCCGTTACCACACGATAAATATCTATTAATCAGAAATTTACATCATAATGTGGTAACGGTAGTAACAAAATGCAAAGATTTATATTTATCAAGTCTGAGCATAGGTCAGATATGTTTTTTAACTCAAAAATATAGCTCAGATCTATTATTTATCCTTTTTCTTACTCTTTTTCTACTTTTTTTATTACCTTTGCATAAAATAAGCAAAATATGACAATAGAAAGAGACAAACATAGTGACGTAAAGCCGTATGTGCTTCCCCCAGAGCAATCAGATATGTTACAGGAGGCGCAAATACCAATAGTGTATCATGATGAGATGCGTGATACAAAGGGGAAGTTGCGTGTATTGTCATTGTTCTCTGGCTGCGGAGGAATGGACTTAGGATTTGAGGGTAGCTTCATTGCCAATCGCAAATCTTTTCCACAAGACAGTCCATATATCGACCATGCCATCAACAAGAATTGGGTGATGTTGAAGAAGACAAAGTTTAAGACGGTTTTTGCAAATGACATACTGAATGAGGCAGAAGTGGCATGGACTACCTATATGTCTCGCTTCGGATATCAGCCCGAAATGTACCATAACATCAGTATTGTAGATTTGGTAAAAATGCATAAACAAGGAGCTGACATTTTTCCAAAAGACATTGACGTAGTAACTGGCGGATTTCCATGCCAAGATTTCAGTGTAGCAGGAAAGCGCAAGGGATTTAATTCCGACAAAGATGACTACGGCAAAAAACGAGAGGGGGACGAGCCATCTGAAGAGACACGTGGCAAGCTTTATTATTGGATGAAGCAAGTCATCGACATTGTGAAACCAAAGATTTTCGTGGCAGAAAATGTAAAAGGACTTGTGAACCTTGGAGATGTAAAAGACATCATTCAAAAAGACTTTGCAAGTGCAGATGGGAATGGTTATATCGTTTTGCCACCACAAGTATTACACGCTGGTAATTTTGGCGTACCAGAAAGTCGTGAGCGTGTCATCTTCATCGGAATTCGTAAGGATGCTTTGCGCCTCGATGCCTTAGAAGCATTGATGGCAAAGGAAATTTCAGACGAGTACAACCCATATCCAAAGCCTACACATGCAGCAACCATCAAAGGAAGTAATCTTCTTGGTATTGTTACAACACAAGATGTATTGGAGGGATTGAAAGAACCTGAAGAAACCATTGATGCCTCCCAACAATTATATTCAAAGGCAAAGTTCTTGGCAACAGGTCAGGGACAGACGGAGATAAAACTGGACAATCTCGGCCCTACCATCCGTTCTGAACATCATGGCAACATTGAGTTCAGAAGACTCTCACTTGAGCATGGTGGTAAGCATATAGAAGAACTGAAAGCGGGACTTCAAGAAAGACGTTTGACTCCTAGGGAATGTGCCTTGATACAGACCTTTCCACCTGATTATCGCTTTGTGATGAAAAAAGCCAACGGAAGAGGATTTCGTTTGAGCTCTTCGGGTGCATATAAGGTGATAGGAAATGCCGTTCCTCCTGTTTTGGCTTTTAATATAGCCATGCGCATACAAGAGGTATGGGATAAGTATTTTAAGAGTAACAATTAAAAACTAAGAATATGGACAAAGTAGCAGAAAACATCATTGCTATCCGCAAAAGAGACATCAGCAAGGCTAATGAAGCCTTTGCTGATTTCATGTCATTGACTGAGAAATGCCTAAATGACAAAGTAAAGAACAACCATAAGCTATACAAGGATTGTGGAGGAAAGAAAATGGAGACTGTTGCTTTGAATGCTTTGCATGAGGTTGCCCCACAAACACCTTTCCGCCCAGAAGAAATCAAATTGGTATCGGGTGCAAAGTTCCCTGACATTCAAGCAGAACAATACTATGGCGTAGAGGTAAAAACAACGGCAAGCAACACTTGGAAGTCTGTGGGCAGCAGCATCGTGGAATCCACTCGCATAGAAGATATATCAATGATTTATATGTTGTTTGCAAAACTTGGAGGCGACTTCGCCGAGTTCCGCTGCAAGCCATACGAAGACTGTTTGGATAATATCTCGCTCACTCACCAACCTCGTTATCAGATAGACATGGAATTAGAGGAGAAGAAACGTGAGAATATCTTCCAAAAGATGAAAATAGATTATAATACATTCCGTGTTTTAAACGAAAAAGAAAAGATTCAAAAAGTAAAACGATATTTTCGTTCTATCGCCAAAGAAGGCAAGGAAATGCAATGGTGGATTGGCGACGAGGAATCAGAAGCCTCTGTACCGATGACCATTCGATTCTTAAATGACCTTTCTCCTGAAGAAAAGAAGCAAATCACAGTCCGTATGTTCGTGCTTTTCCCTGAGCTTTTCAGCAACCAAGGCAAAACGAAATATAAGCGTGCAGCCTTATGGCTCTGTAGTCGCCAAGCTCTCATATGCTCAAACATCCGTGATTTTTTCACTGCAGGAGGGCAAGTAACAGAAATTGGCACGCACCATTTCGACCATGCAGTTCCTCAAATTCTGAAACGACTCTATGATAGTAAAGAGGAGTTATTAGCACTATTGAACTGTCCGGATGAAGCACTTGTAGACGACATCTGCGAACTTTGGACAATCGAATGCAATCCAATATACTACAAGACATGTTGGATGAGCATGATGCAGGATACTTTCAAGGAAACGCCAGAATTGAAAGATATTAAAGTAGAAGACATATTTGAAAAGTGGTAAAATAACTTTTTCTTTTGCGCCCAGCCCTCATCGTTAAAAAAGTATAAATCGGGGGGGCATTTTATATTATTTGTATTTATTTCAAAAAAATGTAGTATATTTGTAGCCGTAAAGAACCGGGTTCTGTCTAGAATAGGTCTATATGAATGAATATGAATGTGAATAAAATGTGAAAACATTGACTGCTAAAGATGTTCACACCGATGGAGAAGGTGTAGATTCTCCCAGCGTTGGACTTACCTCCAGCGTCCTCCCCAAAGCTCAAAATCCTACGAAAAAGGAGGAGAGTTCACATACAGGGGTGTCCACCAAAAACACCCTTTCGGAAACACCCCAGTGGTACGCCTTGCGCACCACATACGGCAGGGAAATGAAAGCTTACGCCTATCTCACAGCCAAAGGAGTCACCGCCTTCTGCCCCACCATCCAAGTGGTGAAAGAAGTAAACGGAGCCCACAAGAACATCACCCAGTCACGCCTCCCCAATATATTCTTCGCCTATGGCACCCAAAAGGAAATGGAGAAATACGTCTATGACAACGTCAACCTCCCTTTCCTCCGATTCTACTACAGACACTTCCACGAAGGCTCCAAGATTCTCAAGACCCCACTCATCGTGCCCGAGCAGCAGATAGAAAGTCTGAGGATTATCTGCGAGTCGGAGGCAGAAGACATTCTTCTCGTGCCCGAGGAAGTGGAGAAATTCAAGACCGGACAAAAAGTAAGAGTTACCCAAGGCAAGTTCCAGGGAGTGATAGGACGAGTGGCACGCTACCAAGGTCAGCAGCGAGTGGGCATCGTCATCGAAGACGCCTTCACCATCACTACCGCCTATCTACCCAAGGCATTCCTTGAAAACGTATAAACAAAACATCAGTACATGCGATACTTCCTTCCCTTGTTGGCGATGATGATGGGAATCACGATGGATGCCAGTGCTCAGGTAAAAACCACCGACAGCACCTTCATCCAGCACGCACGCCCCATCCCCTTCGTGGTCAACAAAATCAACATCAGCGAAAAGGACAAGCGTTGGATTACCGACAGTCTGATTCCTAAGCTACAAGCCTTGGGCGACAAAGGCATCATCCTGGGGCGAGCAGCCGCTTCGCCAGAAGGTCCGACAGCCAACAACCGTCGCCTTGCCCAAGAGCGCAAAGCTTCGATGGATGCCTTGCTCGGCAGCTACGGCATCAACACCCAGCGCATTCGCTACGACGTGGTGGCAGAGGATTATCCCTTGCTTCGCTCGCTGATGTGGTTGGAGCACGACACGCAGCTCTCCATCATCGACTCGCTCATCAAGCAATATGGCAAAAACACGACGAAACTCAAGGAAGCCATGAAGCGAATCGACGATGGAAGATTCTGGAGGCGCATCCTCAAGGTGTATTTCCCCAAGTTGAGAGCCGTGAGAATCATGGCGATAGACCAACGGATAGCCGACGGCAATCCCTTGACAGACATCGAGGTGCCTAAGCAGACTATCAAGGCAGAAGACCTACTCCAAGCCGTACAGGCTCCACAAGTGGCGAAAACCGACACACTGCACCAGCAGCCTCCGAAGACGGAGCCTAAGACTGAGACCGTGGCTGAGACTAGGACTGAGAATCCCCGCCGTGAGTTGCTCAGCATCAAGACCAACCTGCTCTTCGACTTCGCCTATATGCCGGGCTACAATCGCTTCTGCCCCATCCCGAATGTGGCAATCGAATATTATCCCCTGCACGGTCATTTCACCTACGGGGCAAGTTTCGACGGACCATGGTGGCAACACTACGAGGCACACAAGTACTTCCAGTTGCGCAACTATCAGCTCCACTCCCGCTACTATTTTCGAAATGGCGACATCAGCCTGCGGAAACCTGGCGAGGGAGCCGCCTACAAGGGCTGGTTTGTGAGTGCATACGCGCATGCGTACCTATATAATATATGCTTCGGAGAAAAACGAGGATGGGAAGGTGAAGGCTGGGGTGCCGGACTGGGCATCGGATACGTGCTTCCGCTCGGAAAGAAAGAGCACTGGCGATTGGAATTCGGCCTACAGGCAGGATACCTTCAGACCGACTACGACCCATATCAGTGGCGCTGCCCTATCGACCCCGGCTCCGATGTAGAACGCTACTATTACAAGTGGTACGGCGATGCCAAGGACTTCAAGAAGCGCCAGCACCGATACTCATGGATGGGTCCCACCCGAGTGGAGGTGACGCTAAGCTACGACCTCCTCTATCGTAAAAGAAATCAAACTAAGTAAATGCGCAAATTCTATCAATATATATGGGCTTTGATACTTGCCAGCCCCCTGCTAGCCGGTTGTACCCGAGAGCCGATGCTCTATCTGCACCAGGAGGGCAAGGATGCCACCTTGGACCTGCCCAACATCGACGTGGAGCTGAAAGCCATCTGGGACTACAAGCTGGAGTACGACGTGGTATATGACTGGCAAGCGGCATGGAAATACAAATGGGACGCTACCGACGTGGAGCTATTCGGCAAGTTGGGCTACAACGAGCCTGAGGCTTTCGAGATTCGCCGCTACTTTACGGGCGACACCCCGAACGGACCTCACAGCGCTCCCTACAAGCATACCATCTACGGCAAAGACCTCACCGCCAACTACGAATTTGGCTATTGGGACATCTTGGCTTGGAACTACATCGACACCCCCGACGGCATACAGAGTGTGCGCATTGACGAGAGCAGCTCCTACGACGAGGTGGTAGCCCACACGGGCGAGACGATGATGGCTGCACCCCACTATAGCACTCGCTTTACCCGCTCCTTCTATCAGCCTGAGGAAATTTTCGCAGGATATGAGAAGGCGATAGAGATCAACAAGCAGTTAGACGGATTCACCTTCGATGCCGACCGCAACTGTTGGGTGAAGAAACTCGATATGGTGCTACAACCGATGACATACATCTACTTGCTGCAGGTGATATTACATCATAACAACCGCAACGGTCGCATCATCACCGCCATCGACGGCAACGCCAACCTCAGCGGCATGGCTCGTTCGGTAACGCTCAACACGGGCGTGACAGGTTCGGATGCCATCACGGTGAACTTCAATATGCGAATGAAGAAGGATTTGGATGTGGATGGCGAGAAGGTGGATATCATCGGAGGCAAGGTACTCACCTTCGGCATTCCGAAAATCAATCCGAGCCGCCTCGACACCAGAGCTTATACGGAGTCTTTAAAAGAGGTGAGGGCGGCAGACTTGAACAATCGTCATTATTTCGATGTGACGATGCAGTTCAACAACGGCAAGGACTCGACATTTGTCTTCGACGTAACAAGTCAAGTTAGAAAATTATTCCGTGGTGGTGTCATCACCGTGGAACTAGATATGGACACCATTCCCATCCCTAACCGCACCGGCGGTTCCGGCTTCGATGCCGTGGTCAAAGACTACGAGGAGAAGGAATGGGAGTTTGATATGTAAAAAGATGAAAGAGT
Source organism: Candidatus Segatella papionis (assembly GCA_002297965.1). Lineage (GTDB taxonomy): Bacteria > Bacteroidota > Bacteroidia > Bacteroidales > Bacteroidaceae > Prevotella > Prevotella papionis. The sequence continues at coordinate 23,068 of DBLF01000069.1, read as the reverse complement.
AAGAATGTGAAAGAAGAAATGTGAAAGTTTAAAAAATGCGATAAACGATAAAACCAAAGAATTATGAAAAGATATTTGTTTGTTTCAGCGATTGCAGCGATGGCCCTAGCCAGCTGCTCAAGCGATGATTTCCTGGGGGATGCTACAGGAAACAACCCTAGTGCAGCAAAACTGAAAGAGATTAGTTTCGGTGGAGAGACTGGTAAGATTACTCGTGCTGATGATGCAAAAAGCACAGATAAGACTGATGCAGATGCTGCCAGTGCGCTTGGCAATAATTTCATCGTATATGGTGAAAAGACCAAAGAGGGTGAAACTTCTACTGTGTATAACTACTATAATGTAAATTGGAAAACTACAGAAGGAGAAGATGTTGCTTCATGGGTATATGCTGGAGAAAATAAGAATAGCCTAAACGATGGTGCAGAGACACAAACCATCAAATACTGGGATTATGATGCCACGAGTTATGATTTCACGGCTTTCTCTTTGGGTAACAGTACTGACATAACGGTAGAACGCATTAAAGACGATAATGGTGCTCCGTCTTATACTTTAACTGGTAAAGTTGCAGACCTACAAAATTGCTATTTTGCAGACCGCAAAATTGTAAAAAATGATGAAAATAACAAAGAGTTTGGGCAACCAGTAAAATTCACATTCCGTTCTACAGGTACAAAAGTAGGAATGGGTATCTACGAAGATATCCCAGGATACTCTATTAAAGAAATTAGATTCTACGATAGTGATGAGTCTGACAATGCAATGATTAGACCAGTTCTTTATGCTAGTACAGAATGCATTCCAGTAAACGATGCTACAGGTACTCTAAAAGTAACCTACGATAACGACAATAAAGCAATACCAACACTGACAAAGGATACAGAAAGTTCCGAAACTACCGAAGTGTCTTCATTGATGCTAGGAAGCTCCTTTAATCTTACCGAAAGCAAAGAATTCAACGAAACAAAAAATGATCAAGACAAATATTTAGGTCGCAAGAGATCAGAAGCAACTTCTACAGGTGAAAAAGTTGTCAGTCCACGTAAAATCGAAGGGGGCTTAAAACTCAAGATAGACTATACGTTGATTTCAACCGATGGTTCTGGCGAAGAAATTACAGTAAAAGGTGCAACAGCTAAAATCGATGAACAATATACCGATTGGAAATCAAACTATGTTTACACCTATATATTTAAAATTACAAAAGACACAAATGGTTCTACTGGCGGAAGTAGTACAGGTCTCAATCCTATCGTCTTCGATGCTCTTGTAACAGAAGACATCGCTGGTTCGCAAACCACAGAAACAACATTTGATGAGAATGGAAACGGAACCACGAAAGATATTACAAACTACTCGCAACCTACAGAGTAAGAAAATATCCGGTCCCACAGATTTTCCACTCCACGGATATATACCCCGTTAGGCGTTTCATCCTCATGGATATATTCCCGAAAAGAGTTACATTCCGTTAGGCGTTCCGACGGATTTGAAATCCGTCGTCAAAAAACGCCCCAACCTATTTATTTTGCGGATTTGCAATCCGCCCATACATTATATTATAATGAGGGGGGGGATTGCAAATCTTCCATTTATTCCTCATAGCCCCAACCTATCATACAAAAGCGAATAATTAGAGATTTAACCCTATATTTTTTGTTTTTATGCAAAAAATAGCTATCTTTGCAGAAGATAAGCTGCATTCGACAATTTGAAAGCGAGTTTTTATTGCGCTCATTTGCATTATCTTTGCAGCATAGAAATATAAAACTCATGCGCTATGATGAAATATCCTATAGGAATACAGACATTCGAGAAAATCATCAACGGTAATTTTGTCTATATCGACAAGACCGCACTGATTTACAAACTCGTACAAGGAAGTACCTATTTTCTGGGTCGCCCACGACGATTCGGAAAAAGCCTCCTTATCTCTACACTTGAAAGCTATTTTCTTGGCAAAAAGGAGCTCTTCAAAGGACTAGCCATCGACTCCCTGGAGACGGAATGGAAGCAATACCCCGTATTCCATATAGACTTCGGTACAAGTAACTATCTGAACGATGGAGAATTGGAAGAAGCGCTCAATGCTCACCTGAAAGAATGGGAAAAACAATACTCCATAACTAATAGCTACAAAAGCTTTGGTCTGCGTATGAGCCAAATTCTGAAGACTGCCCATGAGAAGACTGGGCTGGGTTGTGTGGTATTGATAGATGAATACGACAAACCAATACTTGACGTCTTGGACCTAGACACCAAGGTTGAACAACAAGGCATGCTGATGACCCTAGAGGAAAAGCACCGTAACATCATGAAGTCGTTCTATGCCACATTCAAGAGTGCCGACGCCGACCTCAGATTTGTGTTTCTGACAGGAGTCACCAAGTTCTCGCAAATCAGTGTGTTCAGCGGTTTCAACCAGCCCGACGACATCAGTCTTAATCGCAACTACGAGGCGCTTTGCGGCATTACAAAAGAAGAGCTCGTAAAATATTTCGCCGAGCCGATAGCCGAATTTGCCGAAGACTACGATTGTACGCCAGAAGAAATGCTGCAAAAGTTGAAAGACAAATACGATGGTTATCACTTCAGCAAGAGAATGACGGATATATTTAATCCTTTTAGCATCCTCAACGCATTCAACCAAATGGACTTGGGAAACTATTGGTTTAAGAGTGGAACGCCAACCTATCTCGTTCGCCTCCTCTCCCATTCAGATGAAAACCTGAATGAGTTGGTGGGAAAATACTATGCCACGAGCCAATTTGACGACTACAAGGCAGATGTAGAGAAACCCTTGCCTATGATTTACCAAAGTGGCTATCTCACCATCAAAGGCTTTGACCGAGACACACAGTCGTACTTGCTCGACATCCCGAACAACGAAGTATGTGAGGGATTCCTTACACTCTTGGCAAATAGCTATCTCAAAACAAAAGAAGATTCGGCTAGTTGGCTCATCAATTCTGTCAATCTATTGAAGAAAGGCAAACTGGAAAATTTTATGGAAGCTTTGACAGCATTCTTGTCTAGCATTCCTTATAGTGTACGCCGACGTAATGACGAGCGAGAATATGAGCGATATTTCGGTTATACCTTCTATCTGCTTCTCCGTATGTTGAGTTGCTATCTTGTATTTCGTGAGAAGGAAACGAGTCAAGGAAGAGCAGATTGCATATACGAAACTCCTACCGATGTTTACATCTTCGAGTTCAAACTTGATGGTTCTACCGAACAAGCGCTACAGCAAATTGAAGACAAAGGTTACGCTAGAGAATACTTGTCTGATAAAAGAAAAATCCATCAAATCGGTGTAAACTTCTCCTCTGAGAAAGGAACCATCGAAGATTGGAAAGAGAAAAGTAATCAGAATTCTTGAACAAAAAAAGGAATAGACCATGGCTATAAGAGATAGAAAAAAACAGATAAAAGGAATCCCCTACGGCGTTTCTGATTTCTCAAGTGTAATCACTCGAAATCTCTATTACGTCGATAAAACGAAGTTCTTACCAGACTTGGAGGATCAGGCAGACAATCTGTTCTTCATCCGCCCTCGTCGTTTCGGAAAGAGCCTCTTCATCAACATGCTCCGAGCATACTACGATTGCAAGACGACTCCCGAAAGATTCCAGGAGTTGTTTGGCAACCTGTGGATAGGTCAGCACCCTACCGACTTGCAAGGAAAGTTTCAGATACTATATCTCGACTTCTCGCAGGTGGGAGGTGACATCGACAGCCTGGAGAAGAATTTCGATATGTATTGCGGAGTCAAACTTGATAGCTTTGTGGATATTTACAAAGACAAGTATTCACCTGATTTCATCAAAAAGGTGCATGACGCAAAGGATGCCACGGAGAAATTGACGCTCATTAACGATGAGACCTCAAAGAACGACCTCTCCCTCTACCTCATTATCGACGAGTATGACAACTTTACCAACACGATACTCAATGTGCATGGCGAGGAGGTGTATCACGCCATCACCCATGCCAACGGATTCTACCGTGACGTGTTCAAGAAGTTCAAGGGCAACTTCTCTCGCATCTTCATGACGGGAGTGAGTCCTGTGACGCTAGATGATGTGACAAGTGGTTTCAACATCGGTTGGAGCATCTCTACCAACTACAAGTTCAACCAGATGCTGGGCTTCTCCCAGGAAGAAGTACGGGAGATGTTCACCTATTACAAGGAAGTGGGCTACTTGCCTGCCGACAGCGACGTGGAGTGGATGATCAACGATATGAAGCCATGGTACGACAACTATTGCTTCTCCAGGTCTGCCCTGAAAAAACAGAGCAAAGTGTTCAACTGCGACATGGTCATCTACTACCTTCGGAATTACATAAACGATGGAGAGCCTCCTAGAGAGATGATCGATCCGAACACGAAGACCGACTATGGCAAGATGGAGAACCTGCTCAAGCTCGACCAACTGGACGGCGACCGCAAGGGCATCATCAAGACCATCGCTGAGAAGGGTGAAATCCACGGCAATGTCATGGAGTCGTTCCCTGCCAAGGCATTGACTGACCCAGAGATATTCGTCAGCCTCCTATTCTATTATGGTATGCTCACCATCAAGGGAACCTTTGGCGACCAGCTCATCCTGGGCATCCCGAACAATAATGTGCGCGAACTATATTATCATGCAGTTTGAAGGATGGGAACTGAAAAATATGAAGGAGATTATCAAGTAGCATTGGAAGTGGATGACTATGCTGCAAACAAAGGAACCATCGAAGATTGGAAAGAGAAAAAATAAAATAAAACATTCAGAAATCATGAACATTCGCTTCTTGACCATACCCCTTATGGCTCTATGCCTCGTCGCTTGCTCTGGCTCAGGGCAGGACGACCCTAGCATTCCAGACCCACCAACCCCGACCCCTGACCTCAAAAGCATCGGATTCGGAGGTAACAGCGGGGCCTGGCAGGAGGCGCCAACCTCTAGAGCAACAGACTCGAAAGGACTAGAAACACTCTTCAAGTCCTTCCGAGCTTGGGGCTATAAGACCACCAATTCTACCTCGCAAACGGTAATGGATGGCTACAATGTAATATACAAAGAGAACACAACCGGGAACTCGGAAGGAAGCACAGCAGGGAACTCGGACAAAAGCACGGAAGGAAGCACAGCAGGAGGAAGCGCTTCTAATACAACCACTTGGGAATACGTGGGGATCAACAACACCCAATTAGCCATAACCCAAACCATCAAATACTGGGACTATTCAGCCTCCGATTATCGCTTCTTCGCATACGCCCCAGCAGATGCCAGTATCACAAGCTCGAAAATCACATCGACCGATGGCAACCCACAGTTGGCATTCTCCATCCCCTATACTTACACAGAAAACGCAACCGATACAACTACCCCATACGTCAGCGACCTTTGGTACTCTGACAACACCAATACAGAAAACAAATATGGAAGTACGGTAAAGCTCACCTTCGCCCCAGTTATCGCCAAGGTGCGTTTCAAGTTCAGTTATCCCGACAATATCAAGAAGATAACCATCCATGACATTCAGTTCCGAGACAGTCGTCTCGTGGATAACTCAGAAACAAAGACAAATCCAGAAACAAAGATATTTCCTAAAAAAGGAACCATCACAGCCACCTATTCCCTTACAGGAACGCCACAGGCTAATGAAACTACCCAGAGTTATCCCCCTACCCTTGCTTGGACTACATCGAGCGATGCAGATGCCAAGGGTAGCCTAGTTCTCGACACCCCTTATGAGGAAGAAAACGATAAGATTCACATAATCAACGACATAAACAAATACCACAAATGGTATTACTTGCCGCCTCTAGGTCTCAGCACCAACGATGACGACAAGCCAAGTACCTATACTATCAACGCCACTATCAATGGCAAACATTCCTCCGCCACCATCCCTGCAGATTATATGCAGTGGAAGGCAGGCTACCAATATACCTATATCTTTAAGATTACGGAGGCTGGCGATGACATCACCTTCGATGACCTAGAGGTGGAGGTATGGAAGCCAGGCAAAGACATCGACAACAAAGGTAGCGGAACCGCAGGTTGGTAAGTCCACCCATTGGACTCGCCCCCTGTTTGGGTGCTATTCCTCGCACCTGTTTTTTTTAACGCGCGTGCGCACACGTGTATGATGCGCACGTATAATAATAACAAAAAAAACAAGCAATAAAAATAAGGCGAAACAACAATGAATATGAATCATTTCAGATACATTCCCCTATTAACAGTCCTCGCAACCCTCACGGCTTGCGAGAGCAGCAACATGCCGATACAGCATGCCGACAGCTATGGCTACATCACCTTCTCAGCAAGCACAGAGAAGACCATCAGCCGTAGCAACAATTATGAGAACTACGACTCAACCAAGCATCCAGGCAATATGGGGGTGTTTGAAACTACCATATTTCAAACTGGAAACGAGAAGGCTAGCTACAATACCACCACAGGCAGTTGGGAAACGAACCCAGCCAAGAAATGGGACGATTACATCAGTACAAAAAGTTTCGACTTCTTCGCTTACATGCCAAAGATTGAAGGAGCAAAGGTAGAACTATCAAGTAGTGACAAGACCCTCTCCTTTCCATTCACTATGAATGATGCCCCTCTCATCTACGATGTGAAGAATGCCCCACTTATCTGCGCCCTTCCCGAGCACAAGGAAGGAACGGATGCCGAAGGCAAGGAGTTTACCTTCGACCGTGTCGTAAGATTACAATTCGACCAAACGCTCACGGGCTATAAACTCCTCTTCAAGCTCGATACCAAGATGGGGGCCATCCGACAATTCCGCCTCAAGAACGTCACACTTTCGGGCGAGCTAGCTACAGGATGCACCATCGCTCGCTCCTACACTTACGACACCAGCAGCAAGAGTTGGACGGCAGGCAGCATAGATTGGAAAGATATTCAGCGGAAAACATTCAATAACTTCCAACTCTCCAATCAAGAGACCGTTATTAAGGCTAACGATTATACGCAATGGGGAGAAACCTTCTACACCATTCCCGACTCGAAGTTCTCGCCTACCCTCACGGCAACCTACGATGTGGAATTTCTCGACCAAGACGGCAAGACGGTGACAACCCGAAAGGATGTAACCTCTACCATTGATATCAACAAGACAAACTTCAATGAGCTCGTCACTACCCAGACGGCAACGATTTTCCCCATCCGCATCCTCATCCAGCCACGCTATCTCTACGTGCTCAGCGACCAGGATGCCTACACAGGACACTTACTCGTAGAATAAATCATAGAAACACCATTAAGCAATGAAAATACATACTATGCATATTTCACAACATACCATCAGAAAACAAGATTTCATCAAAAAGCTGCTCTGCCTTCTGATGCTACTCCTCTCTTTCAATGCAAGCTACGCACAAAACAACAGTATCGCCTCTAACGATAGCGTCGCTTCGGGCGATAGCACCCTATCTGCTGCCCGCTCCACAAGAGCCGGCGAGGAGACCACCACCCAGAAGTATTATTCCATCGACCTCTACGCCCAGCAATATGCGGGCGGTACAGGTACGAAGGACGACCCATACCAGATCAGCAGCGACTTGGAACTTGCCCTATTGGCTCGCGAAGTGAACAACGGAACAAGCACAGCGGGCAAATACTACAAGTTGACCAACAACATCATCCTCAACCAGGGTCTGTGGATGCCTATCGGTACCACAACCAACAAGTCTGGAAAGGACTTTGGCTTCCAAGGAAAATTCGATGGCGATGGCCACTCCATCAGCAATATGCATATTGTCTGGACCAACGAGAGTGGATTGCAGGCAAGATGGGGCTTGTTCTCCAAACTGAAGGGTACAGGTAACAACGAGAGCGGATATACATCTGTCAGCGACCTGACTATCGAGGACGGAACCGTGGAGATGCAAAAGGGATTCGCCCCGAAAGGCTCTACCGTCATCAAGCTCGGTGTACTGGCTGGCGAGATGAACGGCAACGCCGAAATCAGCAACATCATCATCCGCAAATCCAAGGTAACCGACAACGAAGAGAGCTACACCAGCACCTGCCCTTATCGTGTGGGTGGTATCGTGGGCTACTTCGACAATGCCTCTTACAGAATTTACAACATCGACGCCGAGACCGAGGTAGATATGCTGATGAATGCCACCTGCAAGACAATGGTAAGAATAGCCGCTGGTTTCGGTAACGTAAGTGGATTTGGAATCAATAACTCCTATTCCATCGCCCCTACCAACATCTTCGTTCATGGAAAGGGCGTGAAAACGAACACCAGTAACACCCAATGCAACGTGGGTGGCGTAATGGCGTTCTATGGAACCAGTTATAACACAAATTCTTACTTGCCAGAAGCCAACAGAAAAACCCTTTTCTACACCTCGGACAACAATGCCACAGGAACTCAGCCATACAACATTGGTACGGTGAAGGTGTATGACAAATTCATCAAGGACTTCGTAGGCATGATGAACAAATTCATCAAGGACAAGAACTTGGATCGAGAGACTTGGAACTATTCCAGCAATAACCAAGCATCGTTCATTACCACAAGCGTGAAAATAACTCGTGGCATAAGCGATGAGCTCACCGTAGTGATGAAAGACGGAACCACACCATCGAATGCATTCTATTGGTGGGTATCCACCGACAACCAGAATTTTGAGAAAAAGAACGAGGCTGCAAGCACTTCATTCACTTTGCCTCGCAATAACTCAGAGCAGTATGTCTATGCCGTCAGCGAGGATAGTATCATACATACAGCCACCGTAGTTGTCAAGCCAATCCGTGTATCAGCTACGCTCAATTCTAAGAAGGGTGAGAAAACAGACAAGACAACCTATACCGTCGTTGTTACCAACGACACAGGTGTAAGCAATGAAGAGCTGGGACTCTCCTTCGACTACCAGTGGTATAAGGGTACAGAAGCACAAGAAGGTCAGAAATCTGCTAGTTTTGAACGTCCTGTGGATGCACATCTTAGCGACATATACAATTGCCACGTCACAGCGCAAAGTGGTAATCTCGTTTTGTCAAAAGATACTTTGTACGTTACCACCGTGGTGTTCCTAGACCCAAACAAAGGAATAGACACCAATGATGGCTACACTGCAAGCACTGCAGTACATACATGGCAAAAAGCTTACAGCAAGCTCAACGAAAAGGGTTCTTGGGACGAGAATGTCATCGTGCTGATGGGAACAAGTGGGGAAGCTGAAACAAAAACAGGTTTTAACATCTCCACAAACTACCTAGGTATTAATATGCTAACATCGGAAGTAAAAGAGACCGTGCTCTTCCGCAACACCACCATCACAGGAAAATGGAAAGATGAAGAATATCCTGCAGTTATCCAAATTAATGGTAGCGATGTGGGACTACCACTTTGGGGAGACACTCGTTTTGAGAACCTCACCTTCCAAAGAGGTACAGGAGAAACTTACAATAATATTTACTGTCAATACCATAACCTAGAAATGGGCGAAGGTATCAAAGTGACAGGTTTTAACTATAATGCCCCAGTATATGGCACACTAGATGGTGCGGTGACCAATGCCCTCCAAATTTTCGGTGGTTTGAATAATGATGGACGTTTCTATCCTTTAAGCACAACGGCAAATATTGAGAAATTCAAGAAAGCAATGCCCCATGGCAAAGAAGGATTCAGCATCAACATCAAGTCCGGTTTCTATTCTTGTATCTGCGCTGGTGGACGCCAGTCGTTCAATGGAGATAATCAATCATATAACGGTATAATGGGAACACCAGACATGCCTATCAAATGCAGCATCAACATTGACATCGACCGCAAATGGAATGATGAAAATAATAAAGAAAGAATGGTAAGCGGACAACAGAGAAAGAACGACTATGACATAGGTATCGTACTTGCCGGCAACCACGAGGGTGCCATGATTGGCGACGTTGATATCACCGTGAAGAGCGGTATGATAGCCCGTATCGTCAACGGGTCGTTAGGAAACAGTCGTGACATCACCTTTACAGATGGTGGAACAACCTATCATTTCCCTGCCAACACCTACATGGGTAGAGCCAATATTCTCCTGGACCCAGCCAAATCAGAAAACAACAAGAGCGAAGACATCAACGGTCGTGTCATCGTCACAGAGCTATATGGTGGTAGTACGGGTCGTGGCCAAAATGCAGACACCAAGGTAAACAACCCATTCTATGGCTATAGCACCATTACCATCAATGGCGGTACCTTCAAGATTCTGCCTGAAAACAACAGCAAGAAAAGCCAAATTCTTTGTGGCATCTTCGGTGCGGGTGCAGGTGGTATGAATGGTATCGGTAATGATACCAACTATACAACAGACACAAACATTCCATACTGGAATGCCGACAAGAATGCGGTGTATTACGGTTCTTACTCCACAGCTAAAAACAATTTGGTACACTATACTTGCCACAATGCGAGCGACAACAGCACGACCGATGTTGACCCTACAAAAACTAACACCCAGATTGTAATCAATGGCGGCGTCTTCGGTGCTTCGTCCGAACCAATCGATGGAATTTATGCAGGTGGTAGCGGCTATATGAGCCGTTCTTTGTGGCCACAAAATGGAACACCAAGTGAATATGGTGGCAACGTATATGGAGAAAAAGGCGCAACTGTAGCCGCACTCACCATCAATGGCGGAACCTTCTATTGCAAGAATGGAATCTTCGCCGCAGGTCGCGGCACAGAGTACTATTACCACAACAATGCATATAGTGGCACTGCCGCAAACTACCAAGCCCTCGCCAAGACCTACGGCAACGTGAAACTGAACATCAGCGGCGGAACCTTCCACTGCCCTATCTTCGGTGGTGGATATGGTGTGGCAGACTCAAAATTAAATGCCAATGACTCTACCATCAACACCCTCTCCGACATGGCTCGCCTCTACGGTCAGTCATTCGTCACCATCACTGGTGGAACATTCTATGACAACATCTATGGCGGTGGCGATATGGCGGTAGTGGAATACCATGGCGATGACATGGCTACCAACTTAGTCATCGGCGACAAGGCAGACATCCGTGGCTCTATCTTCGCTGGTGGTAACGGAAGAAAAAAACGTATCGACCAAGACGAAAATGGCAATACCATTGCCGACAAAGATGTCAAGATTAACAACGACACCCGCCACCCAGAACGTGTGGGCAAGGTCATCGGTTCTACCAGCGTCTTCTTCCAAGGTTCCACTGCCCAAGCCCCTTCCGTTTATGGCGACATCTACGGAGGCGGCAACCTTGCACAGGTAAATGGCGACACCTACGTCAACATCTATGCCGGCAACCTCGCTGGACAGGTGTTCGGCGGAGGAAAAGGAAGAATCTTCGACGACAATGGGAATGCACTCTCTACCGACCTCTACACTTATGCCGACATTACAGGAAACACAAACGTCACCCTAGCGCAAGATTTCGGTGGACAAAGTGGTGACGACGATGGGAAGATGAAGGACAACTTCTCCATCAACGTGATATGGAACAAGTTGTGGGATGCCACAGCCAATAACAATCTAGGACAATTCTATGGTTGGGATGCAGATGTAAAAGCCGCAGAAGGCGAAACCATCGAAGCAGACAAGACTCGATTCTACAAAGACAAGAAGTTTGTCAATCCTCACAACATCTATGGCGGTGGCAACCTTGCCTGCAAGGTTGGTACCTACGTCAATGCTAAAGAAGAAGCCTTGACAAAGGCTGCCGAAGGAACTGGCCTCGCTACTGTTGAGGTACGCAAGGGTATGACTCCTTTCGAACTCCTCAAGACGCAGGAATGGAAATCCTCTTACACTGACAACAAGAACCCTCACTTCTCTGTGTTCGGCGGTGGATATGGTGCCAACACCCAAGTGGGCAGCACCAATGTAACCGTGGATGTAGAGGGCGACTACGGTGTCTATGATGCGGAAGTAGATGATAATACAGAGCAGTTGGCTAGACCCAACAAAAAGAACAAAGCTCGCAAGTCTAAACAAACAAAAGCCAACAGCAACACCAGAGCAGGAAACGACTCAGAAACCAACTCAGAGTCATCCCTCCCTGTCTTCGACAACTCGAAGGGTATTCCTAACTTCACCGTCCAC
>DBLF01000069.1:1021-10869 GCA_002297965.1 Candidatus Segatella papionis | reverse complement strand
ACCTTCATCCATCGTGTCTATGGTGGTGGTTTTGGCGACCCTAACGCCACTTCAGAAGCTGACATCACAGGTCAGGTAGAAGGCAATGCTAAAGTTTACATCAAGGGAGCCAAGATATATGGCGACGTATTCGGCGGCGGTGCAGGTGTATCCCCAAGCAATGTCAACACCTACTTTACTGAGGTAGCTCGTGTCAAGGGAACCACCTTGGTGAATGTCTCCGACGATGCCAAGGTCTATGGCAAGGTATATGGCGGCGGCGACATTGCCAACGTGGGACCTACTCAGACTGATTATAAAGCCGATTATACCATCAAGCCTTCCAGCGAGACTACCATCGACCAAAAGACAGGCAATCCGACTACAAACTATCCTTACTCTGCCAGCGACTATCGCACCTTCGTCAACATCATGGGTGGCGATATCTACGGCGAGGTATATGGCGGTGGTAAGGGTATCAAGAAAGTTACAACCACTACCGAGGGAACGACAACCTATGCCCGCTACAACGAGTTGGGCAGAATCAACGGCAACACCCTCGTACACGTAGCCAACACGTTCAACGATAGCTTCTCCACCGAATCCTTCGACCAAGCTGGCAACAACATCCCATACATCTGGAACCGCATCTATGGTGGCTGCGCCTACGGCACCGTAGATGGCAACACCCTCGTACACATCGAGGGCGGTATGCTCGGCCTCAACGTCTTCGGTGGAGGTTACGGTGACGTGCCAGTAATCGACGAGACAACCGGCGACTATGTGGAAAGCTCAGATGAGAGTGTCCTCGAACAGGTATTGGGAAAGAAATACGACGACAGCGTGGTTACTTACGCCAACATCCTGGGCAACACCATGGTGAAGATAGACGGTGGTTCCTACATCTGGAACCAAAAGGCGGATACCGATGGCAACAAGATGACTTGGCTCGCCACACAAGCCAACAGCGAGAAGACTTGCAACAGCCTAGATGAGTACAAGCTGATGGTACGCGACATCAAGAATGCCAAGAAAATCAGCGACATCACCAACCCACAGGCGAAGGCTGCCCTCAATAGAATCCAAAACGACGGAAGCACGAAGTCTTTCTTTACGCTTTCGGAAGGCAACACGCTCGCTGGTTCGTTCAAGAAGAACCACAACATCTTCGGCGGCGGCAATCGTGCTTGCAACGTAGGTACCTACGACGATGAAAGCACCAACGATGTAACGACAGCACCTGCCGATAACACAGGCGAGGCAATCGTGGAAATCAACCACTCGCCAGTGGATGTCCTCACCGACGACCATCGACAGAAGATAAGCCTCTTCGACTACAATACCCTGCAAGGTCTCTGCTGGTACATCGCCAGTAGAAACACCACGCACCCTCAGTTCTCTGTGTTTGGTGCGGGCTATGGTGCCAACACCAAGGTGGGCAACGCCCAAGTGTATGTTTGCCCTGGAGCTATGATAGATTCTATAGGAAATCTCTGCAAGGTGGATGGCAAGTCCTATCGCTACCTCTGCCAAAAGACAGACGAAGAGACCTTCTCATCCTTCCAAAAAGACCTTGACAACGACTACACTAAAGTATCCAGCGACGACCTGAAGAAATACTATGGTAGTACGGATGGAACGAGAGACGACCCGAACACCTTCCGCCGTTATCACATCAGCCGTATGGCATGGACACTAGGAATCCCGGGCTTCACCTTCATCGACATCCATGGTGGTGGTTTCTCTGGTTATGTAGTAGGAAATACTTACGTGGAGGCAGACAACCAGCTAGCCTGCAACAATATTTATGGTGCGGGTCTGGGTGCCCAGCCTTACTTCGGCGAGAATGAAAGCTATACTGAAAATACAAAATACGACTTCGGTAGCATCGGTGGCAATGCCAAGGTATTCATCAAGTCGGGTACCGTATCGCAGAACGTATATGGCGGTGGTGCCGGCATCGAGTCTGCCTATATCAACAATGGCAAGATTAATACTTCCACCGACAAGACAGGCACATTAGTCGATTTCCCAGACATGGCTCACGTCAAAAAGACCGAGGTACATATCTATGGAGAGACCATCAAAAACAAATCTTTACTTGTGGACCGTACCCTCCTCATCGGTAATGTATATGGTGGAGGCGACGTTGCCAATGTGGGAACAACAGAAGCTGCAGCAGACTCCATCGGAAGAAACGATTATTACGAGAAAAGTCAGGACTTCACCTCATTGGTTGATGCACGTGGTGGCACCCTACTCGGTCATTTATTCGCTGGAGGCAATGGACGCACCAAGGCTGAATGTGATGACTATACGAAGGTAGGTGGCATCTATGGCAACGCAGCCATCGTGATAGACAAGCCTGGCATGAGCTATCCATATTTGAAGCTGAAAGATGGAAGCACCGACAAATACACCATGACTAGCCTCGACCCTTCAGACATAAACTATCTGAAGCATCCTGATAATGCAGGCGATATAACGATAGAACCCCATGCCTTCGACCGCATCTATGGCGGTTGTGAAAACGGCACCATCTATGGCAACACCTACGTAGGCATTCATGACGGCACCCTCTACAACAATGCCTTTGGCGGCGGATGGGGCGACATCAGCACCACCACAAATAACAATGGCGAGGAAACTCAATCCATCACCTCGGCAGACGTAACGGGCAACACCCATCTCTACGTTACTGGAGGCAAGATTGGACTCACAGCATATTGGTTGAGCAGCACCCGATTCTGGGAGCCATCCACCATCATCGGTGGTGACACCTACTCTCCACAATACGACCCAACCACCCAGAAGTTCAAGATCAACCACAACATCTACGGTGGTGGAAATACAGCTTGTACTATAGGCAAGACTGATGAAAACAACAAATTGAGTGGCGGCAACGCCCGAGTATATATGGAAAAGGGCTTGCTTTACGAAACAACACAGGTATTGTCGGATGCAGCACAAGAAAATTACAACTTCTTCGCCAGCAACGAATGGAAGGAAGTATTCAATAAGGTAGGTTCTCCTCACTTCTGCGTATTCGGCGGCGGCTATGGAGAGAACACCATCGTCAAGGGCAACACCTGGCTGAACATAGAGATGTCTGAGCGTCCTAGCATCATCGACCCTACCCTTGACATCAAGGATGACGAGGAATACAAACACTTCTATTCGGGCTACTCGGTGATGGACCTCGTGGGCGGCGGCTATTCGGGTAAGGTGGAAGGCGACACCCATATCATTGGTTCTGGCGGAGGATTCTGCCGCCGTGTGTTTGGCGGTGGCTTCTACAACTCCGTCAAAAACACCCACATCGACCTCAAGGCAATCGATTGCCATGACATCTTCGGCGGTGGATTGATGGGTGACGTCATAATGAGCACCAACATCACGGTTGGTCAAAACGGCAAAACTACCAGTCAAGCATCCGAGTCTGGAAGCGAAGGAACATCAAGTTCATCTGGCTTCACCAACAAAGACATCTTCGTCCATGGCAATATCTATGGTGGCAACGACGTGTCTGGCTATGTGAACATCAACGACGACAACGGTTTCTTCTCAGCCAATACCGATGATAGCGAATCGGGTACCAATATCCATATCTATGGTGGTCATATCTATGGCGATGTATATGGCGCAGGAAACGGCGACTACCTCTATGCCCTCGACCGAAAGGGCAACACCAAGGTGACCGTGAACGAGGACTATCCGCTCAACCCGAACGACCCGAACTCCGAGACCGTAGATTTGGTTTATACCGTACCGATGCGCGAGAGCATGCCATCCTACAAGGCGGCTAGCGATGCCGCCAAGATTGTGAACATCAACTCTTGGCGACCACTGACCAACAAGACGGAAATCCATATCGAGGGTGTAAGCACAAGCGACAAGGTACAAATCGACGGTGCCGTCTATGGTGGTGGCAACTCTGCCACTGTCATGAAAGTACAGGCTCCTGCCACAACAACCCAATCTGTAGAGCTCGTAGGTAGCGTGGATATCAACATCGGAAGCCATGTGAACATCGGAAGCGTCTTCATGGGCTGCAACGGCGATGCCCTCTTCACCGCTACCGAGGACAACAACTTCATGAGCAAGTTCCAGCGACTGAACGGTAGCGTCTATGATGCCACCAAGGAACTGAACTTCGCCGATACCATCGACTGGGTGAACGACCCATCCAACGTAAGCATCAGCGAGCTCTACTTACCAACGAAAGCCAAGGACCGTCCAAGCGTCTATCCACACCTCATCGACCTCTACTTCCAGCCAGTGGAGATGGATATACAGGGAGCTCTTTGGTGGAGCGACAAGGAGAATCTCGAAGATTGCACCATCGGCTCGTTCTACTGTGGCGGAAACCGTGGTAACATGAATATTTATCCAGATGCAGTAACAGGAACTGTCGTCAACTACACCTTCCCTGCAGAATTGACCATCACCCAAAAGATTGTGGGTGGATGTAACAATGCCAACTATGAGTACATCGGAACGGATAAGAAGGTAACCCACGAAGGTGGCTACCTTTTGGGTCTGACAGGCGTAACAAACACAAACACCGTAGATGGCGAGGACATCAATGGTGATGACATCAACATCAACACCAGCAACAAGAAACCATATATCGTTCTCAACATCCAAAATAAGTTTGAGCCTACCGTAGTGAACGATGAAGCCTACCAAGGTGGTAATGTTTATGGCGGATGCTACCAGACGGGTACTGTAAAGGGTAACGTTACCATCAACTTGAAGAGTGATATGTTGGCTGGTAAAAGCAAAGAAAAACTGGAGAAATCCAACGACTTGCTTGCCAAAGACCCTGCTTACGCTACCCTCAATGTATATGGTGCCGGCTATGGTATGGAGAGCTATGTTTATGGCAACACCCAAATCACCATGGGCGAGAACATCAAGTGCTCTAAACCACAAATGGATAAAGACAAGTTCAAGCCTTGCGGTGTGAGCGAAGAGAGTAATCCAAAAGGACTCGGTGTATCAGCCAACTTCATCTATGGTGGCGGTCAGCAAGGTAATGTCATCGGCATAACCAATGTCGATATTCTCAATGGTCATGTCTTCCGTTCGGTAACAGGTGGTTCGTACTCTGGCTATGTATGGGGTTCTACCCAGGTAAAGGTGGGTTATCCGAAATACTATAAAACTCTTTCGACAAGTATATACTATCTGAAACGTACCGACACCGATGAGAACCACAAGAATCTCAAAAACAATGACAATTCGCAAACCATCAAGCAGATGATTTATCTCACGGAAGGCGACTTGGTTTCACAAGGTGTATTTGAAGATATGGTTGCTGTTTACAATCGGGACGATAATAAAATAGAATATTTTGAAGATGAACCTGACAAACAAAGCTATTTTACTCCCGTTCCTGACAACACCTCCACACAATCCGTCGATTGGGACAACGTAAACATCTACATCGACGAAGCTGTATATGGCGGAGGATATTCCCTCGCCCAGGGTTCTTCCGTCTTGGCAAACAACACCACCGTGCTGAAATATACCGACCAATATAACTTGGGAGATGTCAATGGCTATGGTGGTAACACCACTATCTTGGTAGGCGACAATACCGCAGATGGTCAAACCCAAGACCACATCACCATCTCCCATCAGGAAATGAATGAGGTGAAACTGCCTAAGGGCACCGACCTCTTCGGTTATTACTACAAGCATTATGATGATAACAAGGATACCTATACCTATCGTTACATCTCTGAGCAAGACAAATACTTCTACCAAGGCGAAACAAAGCCAGAAGGACAGAAAACAGGAGATAATTCCATCTACGAATACGATAGCGAAGGTGGTATCTTCGGCGACGGTCACTTGTCGTACGCCCAGGGCTTCCGTTGTGCTGACGTAACAGGTTATGGTTTCTCTGAGAGAACCATCAACGACCCTAAGTACATCAATACCTTCCAGCGACTGGACATCCTGCGCTTGGAGGACAACTGCTTCACCCTGCTCGGTGCTCGTGACTACACCACCAAGACAACCAGCTTGACACCTTATTCTATAGCACGTGTTGGCGAAATCCAAATGATAGCCAACAACATCAAGACCGTGACTAGAGAGGCAGATGCAAGCAAAGGCATCACTGCCGCATCAGATGTGTTGGCAGGTTTCAACACCCCTCGTGCCCGCAACTATATGGGTCTCGCCAATAACATCCACTATGTGGGTGCTGTAAGTTCGAATGTTGCATTCGATGATGCAACCCAGAATCCTTGGCGTGATGACACAGGTGCCATTCCTGCAACAGGAGCTTTCTTCAACGGTAAGTCTTACCAAGCGGTGAAGCAGTCATACATCGATGGCTATTATCAAAATGGAGAAAACAAGGGCAATGTATCCATCTTCCAAAAGCGAAACGATGGAACCGCCAAGAACATGATAGGCATCGCCTCCGGCTATGCGCTGAAAATTCAGAATGCCCAGGAGGTAGAGGACGCAAGCACGAAAGACATAATCGACAAAATTTACTATGGTCCTATCCATGGTGTCATCGAAATGAACCTCATCAATGTTCGTACTGACGAGGGTGGCGGTTATGTATATGCCCAGAATGTTCACAAGCGTGAAGATGGCTCAGTCTCTGACTTCCTGGAGACAACCGGTAACTTCGTCTTCCCATATACACCAGAGCAAGGTCGTTTCATCGTAGATGACTGCTTCCCTTCAGGATATGATCATTTCTCGAAGAACGACTCTGACAGCGAGGAAGAGGTACACTACTGGTATGTTACAGGTTTCAACTATTATTACAACGCTCGCATTACGGGTTATACCTACAAAGAAGCCATGAACTTCTACAGCGACAACTCAGATGGTCTGACGGTGCTCTCTGGATTAAAGGCCGGTCAGAAAGTAAGCGTACTGAGTTGGAAAATGAGAAGCGGACATACCACAGCAAGCGAAGGCTCAGCCTCCTACTCCTGCGACTTGGAAGACAGAAACTATAAACCTACCGGCACTGAAGGAAATGTGGATATGAGCGGTCAGGATGTAAGTGGCAAATACGAACTCCGTATCGGCGCTTCCGCTTCGAATGAATATGACGAAGGAAAAGGCTTCAATGCCATCCTGCCAATGAAAGCCACATCAGCTGCTGACTTTGATAACAGCAATATCAAGGGAACAACTCTTCCAAGCGACTTGAAAGATGATGCCAAGATTATATTCAAATTGGAAGACAAAGCCAACAACTCTACGACAGATTACTTCAACAAGCATCTGTCAGAGAAGTGCCAGGCGACCTTGGAGCTCAAGGCTCCAGCATACGAAACTTACACGGATGAGAATACGAATAAACCTCTTATCAGTAAGGTAGGAGCATCGGAATTCTTCACCAAAAAGGACGATACTTATACTGCTGTCACAACTGGTACAAGTCTTTCTTCTGGCACAGACTACTACATCAAGAATGGACTTGCCGAGGAATATACGAAGATTGATCCTGACAAGATTTACACAAAAACTCTTGGACAAGATGATTATACACAAGTAACGAATCTTTCAAATGTGACAGTGGGCAGTACCACCTACTATTGTGAGATACCTCGCTATTATACTTACACCATCTATCTCACCATCGAGTACGTACAGGGACCTACCTTCAATGGCAACATCACCATCGACAACTGTGCCCTGCCTGGCGAGATGATTCGTCTGAAGAAGGACAAGGTTACCATCGATGCCGACCAGTCGTTCTCTGCCACAGGCTACTATTGGCACATTGGAAAATTGAAGACCGACAGCAATGGCAAGACCTTGTTGGAATTTGATAATGATACAGAATCCAGCAAATGGTATTCTACCCTGAATAGTAGCAATGGCACGAATACCTATAAGCAGGGAGAACAGATAGACAAGACTCGTACCGACCTCTTTGCTGGTGCCAACTACGACAAGACCAAAGACTATCTCGACATCCCAGCCTACTACTATATGAATGGTTATGGCGTGCAGTTGGGTGTTACCATGACTGGTTTTAACCAAATATTCCCTGTCACCATGAACGAGGACGACCGTCTAGTGGTTCACAACTACCACGAGATGGATCCTCATAAGGAGGGTGTTGACTTGCATATCCCGGATGCTATCGAGCGTGCTCAGACAGAAACAGACTTCGCCGAGCCTCGCATCTACATCAGCGACCAGCAAGACCTCACCGCCTTTGGCAAGTTCATCACAAAAGATGGAAATGATGGCGGCAAGAATGCTCAGTTCATTCTTCAGAACGACCTGACCCTTCCTTCTGATTATACAGGAGGAAACGCCACCTTCCAGGGAACATTCCATGGAAACGGACATGTCATCCAAGGGTTGAAAGCCAACCAGACGCTATTCGATAAGATTGGCACGACTGCTGATAGTGCTGATGGTACTGCCGAGACTAGTGGCAATATCTACAACTTAGGATTGGCATCGGGTAAGATTTCCAACGACAAGGCATCTACCGATGGTAAGAAAGAACACTATCATTGCTGCTTCGAATACGACAAGGATAGTCCTGTGGTTTATGAGATGGACGGCAAGGTCAATACGGGCTATACAGCAGATGACTTCAAGTATGGCAAGGTGGCTTACGACCTCAATGGTTACTACCTCCGTGCGCTCGACATCAGCAAGAAGAACACCGACAATGCAGACAAGGATGCCTTGAAGACTTCCTTGAAAGAGGATGCAGACTTGCAATATATCTACGATTACTTCGCCAACGGCGACTATCAGTATGCCCATCGCTCAGATGCCATCACGGGCAGAGTAACAGGTATCACCTATCTCCGTACAGGTAAGGACAACGACCAGCCAAACTATGGTTATGCAGAGACTCGTCACGACAAGAGCCACACCATCGACAAGGCTCGCGCACAAAACTACGTGGCTGCTTCTACCGACGAGAATGACAAAGTAACACCTGAGTCTCGCTCAGGCGATTACCTGCCACTGTTTAACGATGCAGGAAATGGAACCGAGGTAATGAACGACTTCCTCTTCTGGGGACAGTCACTACAATCTACCCCAGCCGATTATCCTTCGACTATAGGTTACACTCAGAACAACGACCAAGTATTCTGCCATCAGAACAACTATATGGTAAACCGAGTATATCGCACCGATGGTTACTATGGCAATACCCAAAAAAGCAAGTTCCACTACAATGCCTATAACCTGGGCAGCAGTAGCATGAGTACCTACGTACACATCCCTACGACAACTGCCATCGACTTCACTGCCGACGATGACAATGCCACCGTCTTCCACGACCTCAACATCAAGGAGGGAGTAACCCAGAACCTCTTGGTTTACACTGCCGCCAATAATGCGGACCAGACAGATGAAACCGAGGCATACGGCATCGTCAGCAAGGCATTGAGCTATGATGAGAATACGCAAGAGAGCCTCATCAAGGGTCATCACATCGTGAAGAATGCAGACAAAACCTTCACTACTCCTTATCTGCATCTCGTGGAACGCACCCCAGAAGGTAAGAACAGCGAGGGGAATACTTGTGAAAACAACGATTTCTGCGTGCCAAAGGAATTCACCGTCACCAACCGTGCTTGGTATGTTCGCAAGCCAATGTACTATGCCGAGGATGCGACAGGAGCATGGGAAGGCATCTGCTTGCCATTTACCGCCAAGAAGGTAGTGGCATCGCTCAATGGCGAGATTACCCACTTCTATGGAGCGGATGCATCTGATGCAAATGGTACAGAGGCTGGTGGTTCAAACAGCATCAACACCACCACCCAGCACCATGAATACTGGCTCCGTGGTCTCACAACTATCGGCACGGAGAAAGACGGCAAGACCGCCGCAACCTTCATGCG
>DBLF01000069.1:0-995 GCA_002297965.1 Candidatus Segatella papionis | reverse complement strand
TTCTGGCACAGACGCAGATTCTAGCACAGGCAAAGCTTCTGCTTTGTTTACTAAAGGCAACAGCGAGAAGATGGACTACACTTTCTACAACTCATTCTTTGCCGATACCTATGGAAGTAAGCAATATAATAAGGTGGACAATCCATACTATACCCAAACTCAGGAATACAAGGATTATCTCCCATTGGCTGCCAACGTGCCATACGTGGTTCGCTTCCCAGGCTATCGCTATTATGAGTTCGACCTCTCCAGCCAGTTCTACAACAACATCACTGGCAAAAGCGTAGAGGCTCAGACCATCACCTTCAATGCATACGGCGAGAAGAGCAGCGATAATGGTGACAACAGCGAAAGCAGTGATAATGGTGATAACAGCGAAAGCAGCGATAATGGTGATAACAGCGAAAGCAGCAAGAGCCAAAACTCTGCTATCGTCATCCCTAGCACTAAGGCGATGTCAACAGCAGCCAATGGTTACGCCCACCAAGGAACCTTCGCTGCCAAGGCGGTAGCCAATGGCGAAGTGTATGGTATGAACGCTGACGGTACGGCATTCGACGATGCCTCTACCCTTCAGACGGTAATGCCATTCCGCACCTACATGAGCAAGGAAACTACAGGCTCATCGGCTCGTGCCAACTCTCAGACTCGTGCTACCTCCCAGTCTCGCACTACCTCAGAGTCTCGCACCGCCACCACCCCATCCGTCATTTACATCTCGGAGGGTCGCAGCATCGAGAAGCTCAATCCTGAGGTGAAGGGCGATGAGAATGAGACAGGCGATTACCTCACCGTTCGTCCACTCGGTCAGCGCCGAGTACGCATCGAGAGTACCTACGCCACCCAGCTCCAGGTCTATACCCTGAGCGGTCAGCTCTACCGAGTACTGGATGTACAGCCAGGCACCGCCACCTACAGTGGCTTCGCCCCAGCCATCTACATCTTTGGCGGGACTAAGGTAATAGTAAAATAAAGAATCTAACAGCAATCGAAGA
>DBLF01000079.1 GCA_002297965.1 Candidatus Segatella papionis | reverse complement strand
CAACTGAGCTATTGAAGCATTTCGTACAAGTACGTTTTCTTTTTGCGGTTGCAAAGGTACTAACTTTCCTCGAAACCACCAAATTTTTGGCTAACTTTTTTCGTTTTCTGCTTAAAAAAGTGTATTTTTTCTAAGTTTTCACCACTTTTTGCATCAAAAATGGCGGTTTTAGAGAATTAATATGTACTTTTGTGGGCGAATACTTCTCATTTCCAAATTAAGAAAGTAATTCTTTTTGGGGAATGGGAAATGTGGACTAGGAAATAGGTAAAATAACTAGGGAATAGGTAAAATAAACAAGATAAACATGAGAAAAGTACTGATTTCGATGCTGATGGTGCTTCTTGCGGCACCCTCCTTTGCGCAGATAGATAAGGAGCATGATTTCAAGATGGCGAAGAACATGGACATATTCAATGCCATCTACAAGAATCTTGACCTGATGTACGTGGATACGCTCGATGCCGACGACGTGGTGGGCAATGGCGTGAAGGCTATGTTGGGCAGTCTGGATCCTTACACCACTTATTATCCTGAGGATAAGGTGAAAGAGCTGAAGAATATGCTTACCGGCAAGTATGCCGGCGTGGGTGCCGTGGTAAGATACAACTTCCAGATTCAGCGTGTCTGCATCAGCGAGCCATACGCAAATATGCCTGCCGCCGAGGTGGGGTTGAAGAAGGGGGACATCATCCTCAGCATCGACGACGAGGATATGACCAACAAGGACGTGAGCTATGTGAGCGACCATCTGCGTGGCGACCCAGGTACTTCATTTATGTTGAAGGTGAAGCGACCTAGCACGGGCAAGACCTTCAAGGTGAAGATTACCCGTCGTACCATCCAGATGCCTTTCATCCCTTACTATGGCATGTTGGAGGGTGGCATCGGCTACATCAACTTCAATTCTTTTACCGATAATTGCGCCAAGGATGTGCGCCGTGCCTTTATCGACCTGAAGAAGCAGGGAGCCAAGAGCTTAGTCTTCGACCTTCGTAGCAATGGCGGAGGCTCGGTGAGCGAGGCGGTGAACATCATCAATATGTTCTTGCCGAAGGGAAAGACGGTCTTGAAGATGAAGGGCAGATTGCAACGTTCCAACAATGAGTACAAGACCACCGTGGAACCCGTTGACTCCTTAATGCCAATGGTAGTTTTGGTGAGCGGCAACACAGCCAGCGCCAGCGAGATTATGAGCGGAAGCCTGCAAGACTACGACCGTGCTATAATATTAGGTACGCGCACGTATGGCAAGGGATTGGTGCAAACCACGATGGACTTGCCGTATAACGGACAGATGAAGTTGACCACCGCCAAATATTACATCCCTAGTGGAAGATGCGTGCAGGCGCTCAATTACAAGCATGACAAAGGCGGCTACGTGGAGCATGTGCCCGATTCCTTGACCAAGGTGTTCTATACAGCCGGAGGCAGAGAAGTGAGGGATGGCGGCGGTGTCAAGCCTGATGTGGAGGTGAAGCCCGACTCGCTGCCTAACATCGCTTTCTATCTGGCAGGTGCTCGCGACAGCAACGAGGTGATGCTTAACTACGAGGTGGATTACATAGCCAAGCATCCTACCATTGCACCGGCCAAAGACTTCGCCCTGACCGATGCCGACTATGATGAGTTCAAGGCGCGAGTGCTGAAGGCTGATTTCAAATACGACCGTGAGACGGAGAAGTACCTCAAGGATTTGGAAAAGCTCGCCAAGTTTGAGGGCTACTATGATGATGCCAAGGCGGAGTTCGAAGCGTTGAAGAAAAAGTTGAGCCACAATGTAGCGAAAGACTTGGATTACAACAAAGACTACATCAAGCAACTCTTGGAAAACGACATCGTGGCAGCCTATTATTTCCAGGCTGGAGCCATCGAGAATTCCCTGCGCTACGACAAGCAAGTGAAGGCTGCCGTCAAGCTGTTGCAGTCGCCAGAGGAATACCAAAAAATCCTTCATCCTGTGAAGAAATAAGTACAAAATCCTGCACAATCACTTAAAAATGCGCAGGTTAAGAGAAAAAATAGAAAAAATCTTTGGAGAATTTCAAAAATATTCGTAATTTTGCAAACGTTCAGTGGAATGAGGGGCTCGCAAGAGTTCCTCATTTTATTTTAAATAGGTATATATGATTGATAAAAACGTCGTAAAAAAATTAGTTGATGAATGGCTCCAAGACAAGGATTATTTCTTGGTGGACATCGAAATCAGTCCTGACGACCGCATCGTAGTCGAGATAGACCATGCTGACGGTGTATGGATTGAAGATTGTGTGGCTTTGAGTAGATATATTGAGGAACGTTTGAGTCGTGACGACGAGGACTACGAGCTAGAGGTAGGCTCGGCAGGTCTCGGTCAGCCATTCAAGGTCCCTCAGCAGTATATCAACTGCATAGGCAAGGAGGTAGAGGTGCTCGACGCAGATGGCATCAAGGTAAAGGGCATCTTGAAGGCTGTGGATGGAAATGACTTCACAGTGGGCGTAGAAGAGAAGGTAAAGATTGAAGGTAAGAAGCGCCCCCAGAAGATGGAGGTGGAGCATAATTACCAGATGGATAAAGTAAAATATACAAAATATATAATCAGTTTCAAATAAGCTATGGCTAAAAAAGAGCAAGAATTAACTGCGAGTATGATTGATACATTCCGCGAGTTTAAAGAAACCAAGAATATCGACCGTACTACATTGGTAAGTGTGTTGGAGGAAAGCTTCCGCAATGTGCTTGCCAAGATTTTCGGTAGTGATGAGAACTTTGATGTTATCGTTAACCCAGACAAGGGCGACTTCGAGATTTATCGTAATCGTGTAGTGGTAGCCGACGGTGAGGTTGAGGATGAGAATAAGGAAATTACCCTTACCGAAGCTCGCAAGATTGAGCCTGACTACGAAGTGGGCGAGGATGTAAGCGAGAAGGTGGATTTCAACAAGTTCGGTCGCCGTGCCATCTTGACACTCCGCCAGACTTTGGCTTCTAAGATTCTTGAGCTTGAGCACGACTCACTCTACAACAAGTATAAGGATCGTGTGGGACAGGTAATCTCCGGTGAGGTTTATCAGGTTTGGAAGCGTGAGGTGCTCATCGTGGACGATGAGAACAACGAGCTGATGTTGCCTAAGGCAGAGCAGATTCCTGGCGACGTATATCGCAAGGGCGAGACCGTGCGTGCCGTCATCCTCCGTGTTGACAACGACAACAACAATCCAAAGATTATCTTGAGCCGTACTGCTCCAATCTTCTTGCAGCGCTTGTTGGAGGCTGAGGTTCCAGAGATTGCCGATGGCTTGGTTGCCATCCGTCGCATCGCCCGCCTTCCGGGAGAGCGTGCCAAGATTGCAGTGGAGAGCTTCGACGAGCGCATCGACCCAGTAGGTGCTTGCGTGGGTGTGAAGGGTAGCCGTGTGCATGGTATCGTGCGCGAGCTTTGCAACGAGAACCTCGATGTCATCAACTATAGCTCTAACACTAAGTTGTTCATCCAGCGTGCTTTGGCACCTGCTACCATCACTTCTGTCAACATTGACGAGGAGAACAAGAAGGCTGAGGTGTTCTTGAAGCCTGAGGAGGTAAGCTTGGCTATCGGTCGTAGCGGTATGAACATCAAGCTGGCTTCCATGCTTACAGAATACACCATCGACGTGTTCCGTGAGGTAGATGAGAACGAAGCTGACGAGGATATCTACTTGGATGAGTTCTCTGACGAGATCGACCAGTGGGTTATCGACGCCATCAAGGGTATCGGTTACGATACAGCCAAGCAGGTGCTCAACGCACCTCGTGACATGATTGTTGAGAAGGCCGACCTTGAGGAGGAGACAGTGGACAATGTGCTCAAGGTGTTGAGAGCAGAGTTCGAACAATAATTTCCCTAGCTGGCGAGTGCTTGCGGGGAATCTAAACTTATAAAAAAATAGGAGAATAAATAAT
>DBLF01000105.1:18288-26782 GCA_002297965.1 Candidatus Segatella papionis | reverse complement strand
ATCCGTCGAAACGCCTAACGGGACATATCCGGCGCTACGGAATCCGCTCATTTACAAAGCTTCCCGCCAAGCACTTCTCTGTGTGCTTGGCGGGAATTTCGTTTTATCGTGGGGATTACAAATCCCCAGGAATAGAGGTTGGGACATTGTTTAACGTCGGATTGCAAATCCGCCGAAACGCCTAACGGAGTGTCTGCATATCCGGCGCTACGGATTCGGGACTACTATTTTCCCATCACTTTTTCCCCCGTTTCTAGATTATAGATTACAATATTTTTCATTTCTGTATTTGGCATTAACACAAACTCATAAACTCCCTTATGTTTCTCATTGTTTCCCCAATCATACGTATAACCTAAACGAGTCCATGGATATTCTCTCATTTGTTGTAAATGTGCTAGGTAAACCTTAGGACAAGGCAATTTGTATTCTCCGTACTTCACTTCAATTTCATTATTTCCAAATTTATCTAGAAATGTCGTATTGAACTGGTATTTGTCAATACCGTCATTTTTCACTATTTTATTACATTTTATGCTCGTTTCATATGCAGGTCTAAAAATTGAATTAGAATTTACGGAGAATTTGCATAAATATATATGCGAAGGTTGTATATCTAAGCCTAGCAAAAGTGCTAACCTATTAATCAAATTATTCCCTTTTCCAGATGTCAAATTAATAATGCCATTCTCTTCTTTAAACCATTTTTCATCAGAATTAGAATGTTCTAAATTCCATTTTTCATCCCAGGTATATACAAAATTATTCCAATTAAAAATCCAGTAATAATTATCCGCAGAGATTTTATCTCCCATTTTTTTCAATGCTTCTAATCTCGTTCCAGTTATAACCATTCCCATTTCTACATCTTCATTATCTGGCAAAACCAATAATTCTACATTTTCTTTAAACAAAGGGTTTTCCTCTAGTTCAAGTTCATCCTTCAATTCAAAGCAGTTTTGAGCAGCTTTTATAAAACCAATTGAATGAGCAGAATGCTTATCTCCTGCAAACGAAAAGTTACTAATGGCGAGTAACGCTAATAACAAACTTAGAATTTTTGTTCTCATAATCGTTAAGTTTTAAATGTTAATACTAAGAAGTGTCATTTGAGCAATGGATACATTCCTTTGCCCAAATGATACTCAATATTTATTCGTCTCTCAGTTTCTCGTATTCTTTTAAAGTAATTTCTTTCCACGAATTGTCAGGAAGTTGATATTTCAAAACAGTTTTAATGTAATCACTTTTAGCCCCATAATACGTATAGCGAAGTGACCTATTTAATGCATTTATAGAAATAGTCTGCTCCTTATCATAGTTAGATAGTATGGTAAAAGTGCAACTTTTTACTAACTGTTTATAAAAATCACTTCCATCACTCTTCAAATCTTTAAGTACCACCTCGCACTTTCCATATAGGTGGCTTGCATCAGGTACAGAAGTAGAATTGCCTGTAAAGCTGCTGTTGGCATACCAGTTAACTTTAAATGACTTGATGTCAAGATCTACAACATCTTTATTCCAAAGTCGATAAACTCCCTTGCTTGATATTAACTTGAACGTCATATTCTTAGCCAGTGCTGAGCTACCTATCTTTAATGTAAATGTAGCTTTATTCTCAGCTGTAGACGTATCAATATAAAGCTTATCTATAGTATATTTATAATAACTCGAGTTTACTAATTCGTATTTACAATACCATTTATTGATGTCTTTATCAGCTATAGTTGTTCTTCTTTTTCCCGTTTGCGAAATACCACTCAGTGTAAACTCCTTATCCGCTGCAGCAATCTCAGGACTCCAGCTATATACCTTTCCCTTTTCAAACTTAGTAGTCTTGCCACTATAATTATAGGTATAAGCATCCCCATTGCTATAAGTGAACTTCGCCTTCAAGCCAGAGAAGGAAGCGGTAGGGAGGATAGCCACATAGACATCATCCGACAACTTATTATCGGCTACAGCAAAGTTGCCATTGATAGTAATAGTGCCAGTTGTACCTGTAACATTGGATGAAATAGTGGAGCCACTACGAGTGATGGTCATCGTGCCGCTACCATAGAAGCCACTGGTGGCAGACAGCTCTATCTTCGTTACATTTCCGCTTGTCAAGCTCACCTCGGAACCTTTGGCAATATGGAGCACGGCAATCTCGTGGTTCATGTTCAATGCACCAACTGTTGCCTCATTATCGGCATTGACGGATACGTCTGCTATCGCCGTCATATAGTCGTAGTTGTGGAGGTCGGTGAGCTTGCCGCTCTGTCCTGTCAAAGACAAAGGTACGGTTGCGGTGGTTCCATCGCTTGACAAAGAAGTGAAGCCGCTGGCAACAGTCGTGTTCTGAGGATAGAAGGCGAAGAGTTTGCCTGCTTTATAGCCTACCTGCTTAGTGCCGTCTATATCGTAGGCATTGAAGTTGGCGGAAGCGCCATTCTCTGCGGCTGATACCTGCTTGAGCTGACCTGCCGTCCAGCTATCAGTAGCGGCATTGATGGTGTACATGTTCTCATCGGATGCGCTCCATGTCACCTTCAGGTTGCTGCCGTCTGCCTCGTAGGCAGTACGAGTGGACTCACCGCTCTGCGGAGTGTAGGCGGTAATCATACCGTTGCCGTTGATGGCTGGGGCTGTATCGAAATCGTTGGTGCTGCAACTTGCGAGGGTTGCTGCGAGGGCTAATGAAATGCCCAAATATTTTGTCTTATTTCTCATTTTGTTTACTTTTTGATTGAGCGGATTACAAATCCGCAAAATAAATAGGTCGAACCTTTTTTAACGACGGATTTCTCTTAGAGAATCTCGGCTGCATTCGACAAAGCTCAAGCGAGCTTGGCTTTGTTCTCATTTGCACGAGATTTGCAAATCCGTCGGAACGCCTAGCGGGATGTTTTTGCCTAGCGGTATTACATATCTACACCTGTGAAATTATTCAAGCCACCATCGCCGTTGCTCGTTGGGTTGTAGGTGTACTGACCGAGGGTGATGTCGAGGCTTTGCGCCTTGTCGTTCATGTTGTTCTTGAAGGTGAAGGTATAGGTACCTGCCTCCAGAGAAGTCTTCGTGTAGTTCCAAGCGAACTTGGCGTAACGATTGATGAGACTTGGAGCTGAGGCTGCATCGCCTGTGCAGTCCGCATCGCTATACCAACCGAGGATGGTGATGGTCTCATTATCCTTGCTGAATGTACCACCCTTGAGGGATACATTGGCGAGTTGATAGGTTACATCCACGTTGCTCTCTCCTACCTTCAAGTTACCATAGTTGTCGATGACACCAGTTACCTGATGGTTAGCCGCATCGTTCTGCAAGTTGCTGACCATGAAGGAACGACCGTGACCATCCACGAAGTTATGGTCTTCCTTGCCAGTCTCCCAGCCTTCTACGCCATCGACATTGAAGAGGATGCTGCTAGGATTGATGAGCATATAGAGATTGTGCTGGAATCCCTGCTTGAATGCCTTCAAGGCTGAAATCGGCAAGAACTTCTCATAGCTCTTCTTGTCGTATGAGGTTGTAGTACCGTCTTCGCCCTTCTTCAAGCCCTTGATGGTGTACTTCACCTTGACATAGAGGGTTACATCTTGGGTTGGAGCGAGGAAGAAGTTGTGCTGCAAGTTGGTTGCCTGCTTCTGGTCGTCTCCATCGTAGATATTTACGCTGTTCGATACGATGCTGTAAGCGGTATAGCCAGTGGCAAGGTCAGCTTCTGTTGCGGCACTCTCCACATTGGTGAAGCCACTCCATTCCCATGTACCGGCTGGCAAGCTCTTGTTGTCGGCTGCGGCATGCTCGGTCTGCTTGTAGCTTGCCTTGGCATTGTCGTTTGGCAAGTAGAGGCTCATCTCGTCGATGCTCACGCTATAGTCTTCGCCAAGGTTGGTGTAGGCGTAGAGGGAGAGGCGGGAGAGGATGTGCTTGAAGTTCATCTCGATGAGCGCACGCTGGGTGGATGTCTTCGTAGATGTATAGACGGCTGAGAGGAGCAAGTCCTCGCCGCTCTTGGCAGCACCTTCCTCTGACGCAGTGTTCTTGATTTCTTGGGTCACAGGCACGTTGGTGAGATGGAAGAGACCGTTGGTGTATTCCACATCGCAGCTGGCATCGGCTGGGGCGAAACCTGCGAAGTCATAGTTCTTGGTCTCCTCCCATACACGCTGGTCACTGTTATAGACCCACTTGCCCTTCTCGTCGGTTCCGTCGAGTTTGGTGGCATTGGCATCCCACTTCAGTACTTCTCCGCTGAAGACTGCCTCCTTGTCGGTAGCCTCCTGGTATGTATCTGCTGAGTATTTCTCACCCCATACCTTTACGGTGTAGTTCTTGAGGTCTTCCGTGCCTGTGATGTCGCCAGAGGCGGCACGGCTGGTCTTGCCCACGAAAGGCTGACCGAAGGAGATGGTCTGGCTCTGGCTGCTGCCTGTGCCGTTGAACTCCTCGTTCTGTGCGCACGAAGCCAACGCTAGGATGGCTGTCGCAATTGCAAAATATCTTGTTTTCATCATTATGATTCGATTTTTGATTTTGAATAAACTTTCTTTGAAAGATAATCGTCATCTAAAGTGAACGATTACTTGACATCAAACTGACCGTCGTTAGGGGTGCTCCAGTCGTCGAGCGTCATGCTGCCGAAGTCGAGAGGCTGTGGGCTGAACTGGTACATGTGCAGGTTGATGAAGAGGTTGGTCTGGCATCCCTGCTTGAAGCTGTGCAAGTCCTGTATAGGCACAAAGAGGGTCTTGGTGCGGGTGTCCCAGCCTGTCTTGTGAGATACGTAGGTCACGGCGAGGTAGAGCTGGAGGTCGGCTGTCGTCGCATCAGTAATCTTTTTCGTTGGTGCGATGAAGAACTCTGGGCTTGCCAAGGTCTCCTTCTTCTGCACTGCGTCAGATGGACTGGCGGCATAAACCAAGCGGGTTTCCTTATTGATGACCTCAAACTTCTGGTAGTTTTCACCCAAAGCCTCTACGTTCTCTGCGTTCTCCACGTTGGTGAAACCATTCCATGACCAAAGGTCTGAGCCTGGGTTCACTGCTCCATGGGCAGCCTGCTCGTAGATAGCCTTTGCATTGGCGGTAGGCATGTAGATGGCAAGGTCGGTTACGGTCACGTTGTCGGCATCAGTAGGATTCTCCACGTCGCTGCTATAAATGTAGATGTTGAAGCGAGAGAGGATGTGCTTGAAACTGAGCTGTACGGTCTTTGATGCCTCGGTCTGCTTGTTGGCGCAAGCCACGAGGATGTCATCGCCGCTCTTAGCCTGAGCGTCGGAGCCATTGTTGATGACCTGTACCACAGGGATGTCGGAGATGGTGAGCTTGCGGTCGGCAAGGGTGAAGCTCTCTGCATTTGCCTCGCCAAAGTTTACGTTCTGCAAGGTAGCTGGAGCCACGGCTGTGAAATCGTAGCTCTTGTCACTCTCCCAGAAGGCGAGGCGGTCGCACTTCCATGCGCTGCCGTCGTAGCTGAGCGTAGCTGGCTCGTTGCTGAACACGTTGGCGGAGGTTATGGCAGAGCCTGTTGCGTTCTTGGCATATTGGTCGCCCCAAACCTTGATGTTGGTGCTGTTGATATTACTGTTGTTCAAGTCGCCCGTTGCACGGGAGGTCTTGCTCACGAAAGGACTCTCGAAGGTGATCGCCTTCTTGGAAGAAGTAGGCGAACCCAACTCGTCCGAACTGCTGCAGCTCGCCAATACCATGGCGGTAGCTGCAAAGAGATAGAGCTTATTGATTCTCATTTTCTTTTTTTATTACTGAGTTAATATTTATTGTTGCTTATTCGTTGCTTGCCGTCGGATTACAAATCCGCCGGAACGCCTAGCGGATTATATTTCTTGTTGATGATCTTCCTGGTTCCAGTCGTTTACTCCGATTCCCCAGCCGCTGTTGCTGCCACTAGGTTTCGGAAGCTTTTCTACGTCCATCACGATGTTGATGACTCCGCCTTGCGGAAGGGCTCGCATCTGGTCGGTGATATCTACGGGGATACAGCCACGGTAGCCATTGCTGAACTTCAAGACCACATAGCAGAGGTTTCGCTCCTGCGCCGCCTCGTCGGGAAGGGTCTCGCCGGGGATGCAGTCGGGCAAGCCGAAGGTTACCAGTCTGCCACCTATATAATCGCTGGCTTGGTTCTCGCCAGGGGGAACATCCTCTGTGCGAGAGGTACTTTTGCGCGTTGTGCCTTTAGATTGATAAACCGTGCCGAAATGATGGGCTATCGCCTCGTCACTATTCTTGCGACTGATGAGATCGACCGACGAGGCCAAACCTGTAACGGTCATGTTTCCACTACTTTTTACAGTGCCGTCGTTGTTTCTCAACTCCACCTGTACGAGGTAGATGAAGGTACGAGGGGTTAGCTCGGCGTTGAGCCTCAGCAGGTAGATGTTCTCCTCGGGGATAAACTCATAGTCTTCGAGACGATCGCTCACCACTACGTCTGTGGCGTGCATGGAGAAGAGCTGGTCGGGCATCTGTCGGATGTCGAGCTTGCGCTTCAGGGTATCGGGAAGAACCACGTTGGTCTCGGCATCGGTGCTGGCGATGAGCGACGACCAGTCGTCGGCTTGTTTGAAGCGGATGTTCTGGGTGTCGTTGTTGTAGGTGAGGAGGTCGTAGGTGCCGTGACCGAGGTCGATACGGATGCTGTTGCTCTCCATGTCTCGCTGACCTATCCAGTCTCCTCCTGCGAGGAAGTAGTCCATGTGATAGGACTCAGGTTGGGTATAGCCGATTTCCTCGTGGGTTTCGTCCTCCCAATCTACCTGCCATTTCTCTTGCCAGTCGGCTTGCCACATGGTCTCGATATTCACCGATTGCTCCACCTCTGGCTTCACCTCTACTCTGCCAGCGGTGTGAAGGAGTGGGTCGTGCATATCGGTGCAGGAGGTGAATGCTAGTAGCAGGAATAGACCTAGCAGCTTACTCGCCCCTTGCCAGCGGATTGCGGAAGCGAATCTCGGCTGCATTCGACAAAGCTCAAGCAAGCTTGGCTTTGCGCTCATTTGCACGAGATTTGCAAATCCGCTGGAACGCCTAACGGATATATATTTATTCATTATCATTTCTCATTTATTATTTAGAAGAGGTCGTAACTGATGGAGAAGCCGAGTCGGGTGACACCCCAATAATTGAGGTGGTTCTTGTAGCGACGATAGTCGGCTGGATTCTCATGCCAGTTGAAGTAGGTGTTGCCTGGCTCCGCCCAGCTTTCGGCATCGTGGTACTTATCGTAGTCGCTGTGGAGGAAACCCAGGGCGGCGTTTACTTCCCATTTCCATCGGGAGGATTCGGTAAAGCGCTTCACGTAGCCCCAACCGAGACCGAAGCCGTAGGTCTTGCCCCACTTGTCGGCAAGGTACGCCTTGGTGGAGTTGAACTGGAGGTCGTAGGTGCCGAGGTTGGTGTATGCGGAGAAATAATGACCTGTATAGCCGCTTGCTCGCTCCTTGCCAGCGGATTGCAAATCCGCTGGAACGCCTAACGGACTTGTATAGGCATTTGAATTCTTCACTCTTCGTTCTTCACTCTTCACTTTCCTTATATAATAGCGACCTTCGAGCAGGAAGTTATGGATAATCCAGGTCTTCGAACGACTGTCGTTACGCCATGGCGACCAGGTTACCTCTAGGACTGGGGTGATATGACCCGACTTCGGGAGATACTCTATCGCCAAGTTTGGAGTTAGGGCGTAGCCGAACTTTGGGACAAACAGGGCGAGGTCGTAGAGGAGGTTGGTCTTGATGTTCAAGCCAGGGTGAGCAGAAGGACGTGCTTCTACCTGCAAGCCATCTTGCCCCGTAGGGGGAGCTGCGGATTTGCAATCCGCAGTAAGCAAGGTATCAGCAGCAATGGTGTCCACACTTGCTTGCTCGTTGGTTACAGCTTGCTTGCCGGCGGATTGCAAATCCGCCGGAACGCCTAGCGGAGTGCTAGTGTTATCAACTAGCGGGGTGCTATCACTTTGCGGCGTACTACCCTTCTTGCTTACGAACAGCACGAGGCGGCTGGCTCTCAACTCTGGGAAATAATCACGGAGCAGGAGGCGCCAAGTCTTGCCGCCATTCAAGCGTTGCAGGGCTTGCTTAGCTTGAGCATCTTGTCCTTGATACTTCTTTAATATGGATAGTACCTGCTGGCTATATGCCGTCGGCTTCTCCAACAAGAGGCGGCGAAGCCCTACGTAATCCTCTTTGATATATCTTTCCTCTACGAGCGAATCGGGAAGAGGAATATATTTTGACAAAACCTTTACCAATGCCTTCGCTCGTTGATGTGCCAAACGGGCATTGTTCTTTTCACCACCCTCAGGCGAGGCACTGCCTCGAATCACCAAGAGACGGCAGACCTCATAGTTATTGTCTTTCAATCTTTCCACTGCCTTTACCACCTTGCAAAAGCCTGGGTCGGAATATGGGATGTAGGCACTGCCCACGGGAAACTTCACCATCGCAGCCTTCTCCCACAATTCATCGTCGGAAAGAGAC
>DBLF01000105.1:0-18184 GCA_002297965.1 Candidatus Segatella papionis | reverse complement strand
CGAATATACGGAAACTAGGCTCAGCAATATGAGCTTAAAACTATTCTTATTTATCATGTTTACTTGAATTTGCCTACAAATATAAGAAATTTTAAGTTAAGGGGGGGTAATAATTGTTATTTTTACTTAACACATAGCGACCTTATTGGTTTTTGCCTCGAATTTATATGTTTCCCTATATGGAGAAAAAACAAAATTTCCACCTCGAAAGCTCTCATTTCTTATGTTTTCAGTTTCCGTTTGCCAAGTACAAGGAAAGCAATATGTATCTTTTTACGCTCTTTTACGGGTATTCCAAACGCTTTTGCGCCGCTTGGATCTTGCCCAGTGCTTGTAATGCAGTTTGGAATTTCTGAGTGTCGATGCTCAGTCGCAATCGACAACAAGGACAAACCAAAGCCATCGACTGCAACAACTCCGTGATAGTGGTCGGTATGAATGTGTGGCATTGGGGGACAGGCAAGCCCTACCATCTGCCGTTGGGGTAAGGTGGATACTTTCGCATGCGCCATCGGGTGCTGCGTGCTTGTTGGGATTTTACTCATTTTCGCAGTTTCCATTTTCTTTGCATTTTATGTTATTACTGGTTATATTATTCTTTTATATCAAGAAGCTTCGTAATATCGCCTGTAAATAGCTGGCTACAAAAATGTACAAAATATAGGACAAATCTATATTTTATACACCAAGCTATTGATGCAGTTCATCACTGATAACAAGTGCAAAGATAGTAAAGGTTAACGAGGTGAACAAATTAATTATTTGAAAGGGCGAAATGAGTACAAGAATGAGAAAAAGTTCCGTTCCGTGACACGGAACGGCCGTTCCAAGACACGGAATGCACATTCCAAGACACGGAACGCACATTCCGTGTCACGGAACGGAACTTTCTATTAGGTTTAAATGATTTTAGCACTAATAAAAAAATCATCTATTGGCAGTCTGCCACAGATAAGTATCAGTACAATGAATCATGGCGTTTTGGTCGGCAATCATCAACTTGAAGTCACCTTCCTCCAATCTCCATTTGCCATCCCAACCAACAAATGCCAAGTCGTCTGCCTTCAGGTCGAAGGTCACGGTCTTGGTCTCGCCCGGCTGAAGCTCCACCTTGTCGAAGGCACGGAGACGACGGCCATCTGGCACCATGCTGGCGATAAGGTCGCTACTAAAGAGGAGGACACTCTCCTTGCCAGCCACCTTGCCGGTGTTCTTCACATCCACACTCACCTGAATGAGGTCGCCATGGCGGAAGTCTGACTTAGAAACCTTCAAGTTGCTATATTGGTAAGAGGTGTAGCTCAAACCCTGACCGAAGCCCCACTGTTGGGTAATCTTTGCATTGTAATCATAGGCACCTTCCATCGTACCCACCTCCTCACTCTTCTTGAAGTCGTAGTTAGCGAGCGAGTTGATTTCCTTAGGATAGGTGTAAGGCATCTTACCACTGAAGTTGGACTTGCCCGATACCAAGTTAGCCAAGGCATCGCCACCATAGTTTCCAGGTATAAGGATGTCGATGATGCCTTTTGCCAAAGGCTCGATGTCGGCGATAAGACGAGGACGCCCCTCGTTCAGCACCAAGACGATAGGCTTGCCTGTCTTGGCGAGTGCCTTCACCAGGTTGCGCTGGTTCTCGGAGAGCCAGAGGTCGGTCAAGTTGCCCGGTGTCTCGGTATAAGAGTTCTCGCCAATGCAAGCCACGATGACGTCGGCATCCTTCGCCGCATCGACCGCACCCTGAATCTGAGGCTCGTTCTCCTCCCAGTACTTGCCCTTCTCATTATAGGTAACACCTTGGTTCAAGATGACGTTCTCCTTGCCATACTCATTGCAGAATGCCTCATAGATGGTATTGTACTTGCCAGCAAACTCATCGGCACGATGTCCCTGCCAAGTATAGCTCCAGCCGCCATCCAAGCAACGCATCTGGTTGGCGTTAGGACCCGTCAAGAGAATCTTCTTACCCTTGGCAAGCGGCAAGATAGCGTTGCCATCCGCCAACTTCTCGTTCTTCAAGAGCACCATACTCTCTGTGGCTCCTTCCAAAGCGAGCTTGGCAAACTCCTCGCCACCAAACTTAGGATAATTCTTCAACTTCTGGGTTGGGTTCTTAAAGAGGTCGAGGCGATACTTCATGCGAAGCACACGGCGACAAGCATCGTCGATGCGACTCATCGGAATCTTGCCTTCGTTGACCAACTCGATGAGATAGCCACAAGCATCGCAAGAGTATGGTTCCATAATCATGTCGATACCAGCGTTGATGGCGATGCGGAGCGCATCCTTCTTATCCTTAGCCACCATCTCCCGGGTATAGAGGTTGTTGATGTCGGCCCAGTCGGTAATGAGCACGCCGTCCCAACCCGTCTCTTCCTTCAGCCATCCGGTCAAGATGTCCTTGTTGGCGTGCATCGGCATTCCGTTGACGGAAGCGGAATTCACCATCACGGTCAAGGCACCAGCCTGAATACCCGCCAAGAAAGGAGCGAAATGCTTCTCTCGCAAGTCGGCAGGAGAGATATAAGCCGGCGTACGGTCCTTGCCAGTCCAAGGCACACCATAGCCCATGAAGTGCTTCATCGAAGTGGCGATGTGATACTGGTCGATGTTGTTAGGGTCATCGCCTTGGAAGCCATAGACCATCGACTTGCCCATCTCACTGCTAAGGTAGCAATCCTCGCCGAAGTTCTCCCAGATACGTGGCCAACGGGCATCACGACCAAGATCGACGGTAGGGCTGTAGGTCCAAGGCACGCTCACGGCACGAGTCTCATAAGCGGTAGCCTCAGCCGAGCGACGAGCGATCTCACGATTGAAAGTGGCAGCCACATTGATGTTCTGAGGAAAGAGGGTTCCGCCCTGGGTATAAGTAGAACCATGGTTCTGGTCGAGACCGAAGACGCAAGGGATGCCGATGCGCTTCATCGAAATCTTCTGGATTTGCGAGATATACTTCTCCCACTGCTTGGCGGTTGGGGCGCAAGTGTTAGGAGCGTTGAGGATGGAGCCTATCTTGTAGCGAGAGAGGATGGAGTCGGTCTTGTGCTCGTCGATATAGAACACGCCGTTCTTGTCGTTGGCACCGAAGAGGTCGGTCACCAATTCCATCATCTGTCCTATCTTCTCCTCCAAGGTGAGTTTCTTCAGGGTTTGTTCCACCTGAGCCTCGATCTTAGGATCGCTCTTAATCACAGGAGTATTGGCTACGTTGCTAGCAGGGGCTGCAAATACTGGAGAATTGGACAGGCAAGCACTGGCCAATGCCAACATTGAAAGGGATAATAATGCTTTCTTCATAAAGATGTCTTTTTAGTCGTTTTTATTTCATAAACGAACTATTCTCAATTATATTATATATATATAACAAGGTGAAATCAGAGAAAAAAGCCTCCCCTATTACCAGGAACAGGGAAGGCTCAACATAAACTTATTCAATAGTCACTTTCTTGACTGTATAGCCATCTCCAACGATGAGGAGACCGTTCTGCTCTGTCAAGAGTTGGATAGAGAAGTCGGTCAACTCAAACTCCCAGGTAGCAGGACCATTCACCATGATGTCGCCACGCTCTGGGTCGCCCTTACCTGTCAGGAGGTTGTTCCACCAAGCCGTAGTAGCCGTGCCCTGTCCTGAGCCATCTACATAGACACGGAGGATGGTGCCAGCCTTCACCTTAGAGAGGAAGGTATCCTTCAAGGCATCGAATGGAGTACCCCATGTCACGGCAAACTCACCTTCCCAGATGGTATTCTCCATAGATGGACGAGCCTCTGTGGTTACCTTGATGGTACCACCGGCAAACTGAACACCCTCGCCATCCACCAATGTGATGTCGTAATCGCCATTGGCAAGATCTGATGGTGCTGTCACTTTCAAGGCAGTACCCTCTTCGAGCACTTCGAAGGCTGCTTCCTTGCCACCGATGAGCACCTTCTGTACGGTACCCAAGTTCTTGCACTTATGGATGGTTGTGGTTTCTCCTGGAGCCACCCAAAGTTCGATGGCGTTGGTACCCAAGGCTGGGTCGTCGGCAGCAGGAGTCACAGTTACATTCAAGGTGCGAGAAGTGGTCTTGCCCTTGGTAGTGGTAGCCACAATCTTCAACTCATGGCTGCCCACTGGCAAAGTCTGGTCGATGGTGGTACCCTCGGCAATCTGTGTGCCGTCAAGCAACCAAGTCACCGTGGTATAGTGAACAGGAGTCACCTTGATTTCCAACTTATAGTTCGTCTTGCGGTCTATCTTGGAATCAGCCAAGTCGGTGTTCAAGATACGTGGACTGTCGTCTTCGCTGACGGTGAAGAATGGGTCATCGTCAGAAGAACAAGAAGTCAAAGCAGATGTGCCAGCGAGCGCGAAGCTCACAGCGAAGAGCATCATCACAGCCTTCAAGACCTTTCCCTTATATTGTTTCATTGTCTTATTCATCCT
Organism: Candidatus Segatella papionis; assembly: GCA_002297965.1. Classification (GTDB taxonomy): domain Bacteria; phylum Bacteroidota; class Bacteroidia; order Bacteroidales; family Bacteroidaceae; genus Prevotella; species Prevotella papionis. Next base: position 13,752 of record DBLF01000105.1, on the reverse strand, counting down.
TAATTATTAATTCTTAATTATTAATTCTTACTTATCCATTACTTAATGTATCCCTTTCCGAATGGAGGATTGAACTCACCCTGTACATGGATGTCGCTCTTGTCCCAGTACAACTTAGAGTGCCAGTTGTCGGTACCGCCCATACGCTCGATGGCAGCCTTGTAGTTCACGCTGTTGTACTGACCTTCCAACTCTGGATAGCGCAAGCGAGTAGGCATCGACATATCCGAATCGGTGTAAGTAAAGCCATTGGTGAAGATGCCGAGGCGACTTCTATCCAAGATGGCAGGATAATCGGAACGGCGCATATTAGCCCAAGCCTCGGAAGGATTCATCATGTGGAGAATCCAAGCCTGGGTATTGATGGTCTCCTTAGGGTTGTCGCCCAATTTGTTGTTGGCGATGAACTCATCGATCTCTGCGTCTGAAATCTTATTGGATGTGAGATAATAGTTGTTGAGCAACTGCATGCTGGCACGAACACCTGCCTCGTAATGGCTCTCAGCATCACCAGCCACATTCCATCCCTTGGTCTTAGCCTCAGCCAAGAGGAATTCCACCTCTGCATAGCTCATCAAGTCGCCAGGGCAAGAAGGCATCTCGAAGTCGATGTTCAAACATGGACGCATCGCACGAGCACGATAATCCGAGTTGTCGTAGTTGTTGGCATCTATGTCAGCCTTCTTCTGGAGAGTAGGGAACTCGGAAGTGGCAGCCACATTCATCCAGTCACTATACCAAGCGGCACCTGGGTTACAAGGTTCCTCACCTGTTGCAGAACGCTGGAAGTAAGCCAACATCTCGGCGGTCAAGTCGATGTTCTCCTCCTTGTCTGGCTTCACCTGACTACGCTTGATGTTGTAGTAGTGACGGCAGATGCGGTAGAGGCGAGGGTCGTTGGTGTTCTGCAACTGATAGAACAACTGCGAACTTACGAAGGTTGGAGAGGTTGCGTCCTGACCATACAGTATCTCACCCAAGGCATTGGCGCGGAAGTCGTAGTCGTTGGCACCATCATAATAGGTATAAGGAGAGTCGGCATACTTGATGTAAGCATCGTCGGCAGCGCTAGCGATGGCACCGGCAGCCACAGCCTTCTCAAACTCTTCCTGTGCTTTCTGTGGATTTACATCCGAAATTCGCATGGCATAACGCATACGAAGGGCGTTGGCATACTTCTTCCACTTGGCTACATCGCCACCCATGCTGGTTACGTCGCCAGAGATATGGTCGGTACCCGTGCCGAGTTGCTGCTCGCAAGCATCAAGCTCCTCGAAGAACCAGTTGTAAATATCCTCTACGGTATCATACTTTGGGGTGGAGATACCAGAGATGTAACCCAAACCTGCCTCAGAAGCAGGAATATCGCCATAGGTATCTGCCAACACAGAAAGGAGATAGACACGATGGATGCGAAGTGCCGCATTCAGGTTTGCCTTGTCCTCCGAGTTGTGGATGGCATCCACGAGATTCTTGATACTTACCTCGTAGTAGCGGTCCCAGATACGACGAGCGATGTCATCCTCGAAGAAATTGGAACCCGCATAGTTGGTTACGTTCCAACCACCAGCGAAGTGCTGAGTGAAACCCGAGATATAGTTACGGTAGGTGTCCATCAAACTAAAGTCACCATAAGTCTGCAACAAAGATGTGGTCAGCTGTGCGTTAGGGTCAAGCTCGCTCACCTTGGTCTTGTCGGTATTGATGTTGCTCAAGGTATCGTCAGAGCAAGAGGTCATCGCTGTGCCTGTCGCCATCAGGGCAAAAGCCATCATCAGGCTGCCCTTACTCATATATTTCTTGATTATATTGTTCATTTTAATTTACTTTTTTAAAAGTTAGAACTTCACGTTTACGTTCAAACCATAGCTCTTGCGAGATGGCAGCGAGCCATACTCCAAACCGAGCCCCGATGTATTGTAGCTGGAGTCTGGGTCGATGTTAGGAATGTTCTTCCAAACGATGAATGGGTTACGAGCCACGAACGATACGGTCAAGCCCTTCACATACTTGCCCAAGATGCTCTCTGGGAAGGTGTATCCGAAGGTAATCTCACGGCACTTCACGTAAGAGTTGTCATAGACGAAGGCGCTCTGTACGCTGGTGGCGATATGCTTCCAGTAATCCTCAGGATTTACGGCGATGTCGTTCTTGCGATATGTACCATCTCCATTGTCGATGACACCCTCTGCCACGAAGCCCTTGCAGTTGCCAGCCTCACGCCATGCGGCGATGTCCATGCCTGCTGCCTGGCGAGCCTCCTCGGAAGCGTACCACTCCTCACGACCTGCCAATGTTCCCTTTGCCTTACCTGTCTGGTAAGCGGAGCGCATAGACATTGAGTAGATGTCGGCACCCACCTTCACATCGAAGGATGCGGAGAGGCGGAAGTTCTTATAGGTGAAGGTGGAGTAGAAACCACCTGTCCAATCCCAAGAGGAGTTGCCGATGGTCTTGATTTCCTGGTCAACCTTTGGCAGACCTGTGGCTGCATCGATAATCACCTGTCCCTTGTCGTTGTAGAGGAAGTCGTGGCCACGAATGGCACCGTAGTTCTCTCCCACCTGGGCTCCTACCGATACACCACACCAAGTTGCCTTGGCTAACTCGAAGTAGTCCATGCCATCGGTGAGCGACTTCACCTTGTTGGTGTTCTTCGAGAAGTTGATACCCAAGTCCCAGGCGAAGTCCTTGATTTGGAGCGCACGACCGTTGAGGGCTATCTCGACACCCTTGTTCTGTATCTCACCGGCATTGATGAGGCGGTAAGCATAGCCTGAGGTGGTGGTGGAAGCCAAGCTCAAGATTTGGTCCTTGGAGTTCTGGTTGTAATAGGTGGCATCCAAGCCCAATCGACCATTGAAGAACTTCATCTCCAAACCGAGTTCATAAGAACCTGTCATGGTTGGCTTCAAGTCCTTGTTTGGCTGGGTGGAGTTGGCTATCATACCGATGGTATAGCCGGAGTAGCTGTACTTGCCCGTGGTATAGTTGAGCGCCAACTGATATGGGTCGGTATCGCTACCTACCTTTGCCCAAGATGCACGAATCTTACCATAGTTGATAATCTTCTTGTTCTTGATAAACTCGGAGAACACCAAGCTACCTGATACAGATGGATATACGTATGTATTGTTGTTGGTAGGGAGCGTAGATGACTTGTCGCCACGAATGGTTCCCTCCAAATAGTAAGTATGTTTGTAGCCGAGGCTCGCACTGGCATAGAGAGAGCTGATTTGCTTCTTGTACATGCTCTCGCGAGTGTTCTGCTCCTGATAGTTCATGATGTTCTGGATACCACTCATCTGCTGGTTGAGACCTACGTTGGTGGTGGTCTTGTTATTCACCTTGAAGATGTTGCCACCAGCGGTAGCGTTGACATCGAAGTCGCCCCATGAGTTGTTGTAGAGGGCGAGAATCTCGGCGTTCAATGTGCGGTTGTTGAAGATTTGGTCGGTAAGCTTTCCAGCTGGAGTTCCAGGAGTGGTCTTGGCGATGAAGTCCTCGAAGTTCATGCTGTTGATGTCGGTACCGATGGTACCCTGCAACTTGAGGTGCTTGTCGATGTTCCAGATGGCCTTACCGGTGAAACGGAACACGTCCTTGTCGGATGTATTGCTGTTCTTGTAGAGATCCCAGTATGGGTTCTTGTTGTACTGGTCGTTACCATTCCAGTTGGAGTAGTTGCCGTCGGCATCCTCATAGCGTTTGAGCCAAGCCTGGTCGTAGGTACCGGCAAGGGTCATGAGGTTCTTACCCACATTGCTCTGGGAGTCGCCCAATGCAGGACGGTTCTTCACCTTCTCACGAGTATAGTTGGCTGTGAAGTCGAAATCCACAGGACCAGCCGAGGTATTGACACGGAGGTTGAAGTTATCACGACTCATATTGGTGTTAGGCAGGATGTCCTTGTTGCGCATATCGGTAACAGAGAAACGCATACCTGTCTTACCAGAGTTGACGGAAAGAATGGCTGAGTTCTGGGTAGTGAAACCTGTACGGAAGAAATCGGACGCATTGTTAGGGTGCATCATGAACGGACGCTCCTCGCCATCGAAATACTTGAACATGAAGTCATCAGCCTTAGGACCCCAACTAGAGTTGGTACCCGAAGTAGATGAAGTTGGGAGGGCACCATTGTAACCCATACCATACACCTCCTGGATTTCATCCCACTTAGCCAACTGGGTATCTACGGTATAAGAACCATTGTACTCCACGGAAATTTTATCCTTCTCAGCCTTCTTGGTTGTAATCAAGATAACACCGTGGGAAGCACGGCTACCATAGAGGGCTGAGGCTGCAGGGCCTTTCAAAACGGTCATGGTCTCGATGTCGTCAGGGTTGATGGCAGAGATACCATCACCGAGGTCATAGCCACCAGCTTCACCAGCGCTACCAAAGTTTGTATTGTCCAAAGGCACACCATCCACCACATAGAGCGGTTGGTTGTTGCCTGCCATTTCTGTATTACCACGAAGGAGCACACGGGTAGAACCAGATGCACCGCCGGCTGTGTTCTGTACCACGAGACCAGCCACCTTACCAGAGAGGGAGTTGATGACGTTGGTTTCCTTCGCCTTGGTGAGTTCCTCACCCTTCACTTCCTCCAAGCCATAACCAAGCGCCTTGCGGTCGCGTTTGATACCGAGGGCTGTCACCACAACCTCATTCAAGGCCTTGCCATCCTCGTGCAAAGTGATTTTCATGCCATTAGCAGCTTTCACAGTCAAAGTCTTGTAGCCTACATAGCTCACTTCGAGTGTAGCGCCTGGCTTACAATTCAAGGTAAAGTTACCATCTAGGTCGGTAACGGCACCAATGGTTGTACCAGCCACCTTTACGCTAGCACCGATAAGGGTTTCGCCAGTGGCATCCACCACGGTACCCTTGATACCCTGGTTCTGCTGAACGCTCATCGCTGCATTGTTCATCTGAGCAGCGAGGATGGCAGAAGTAGGCATCCACATCAAACCTGCACCGAGCAGGCCGAGAAACATTGTCTTTTTTCTCATAATTGATATCTTGTTTTTAGTTTAATAATTACAAATGAATTCTTCACTCTTCGTTCTTCACTCTTCACTTAAAATCACTTTCCAAAGATTCCTTCGAGAATCCAAGGGGCATTGACCTTCATGCTCTTGAAGCGATCGAAGATGCCATACTTCTCTGAGCCGTTGCCGAAGTGATTGTTGTCCCAGACGAAGGTGGAGAAACCACGCTTGCGAGCCTCGGTTGTCAAGAACTTGCAGTAATAAGTCATATTCTCATGCACTTTCTCGGAGTTTGACTTGTAGTGGTCGGTTACACCCCACTCTCCTATCACGATGCCCAAGCCTTTGCTGCTCCAGGTATTCACCACCGTATTAAAGAAGTCGGTCATCGATTTCTCATTGCTATCAGGAATCTTACCATACTGCTTGTAGGCATCGCCCCAATAATCGTAGGTGCAATCGCCAGCGTAGCTCCAAGGCTGATAGTAGTGGAACTCCACACTCATATAGTTGTTACCATTGCCTTCGGCATCCTTCGGAATGATGAAATCACCATTCTCGATACCAAACCAAGGGTTGCAAACGTAAGTCTGTACGATGAGATGGCGCTTGAGGTTGTTGCCTCCTGTGGCACGAACCATATCCACGAAAGTCTGGTTGTAAGCATTCTGCACTTCGAGGTTCTCGGCAGTAGGCTTGCCCCAGTTGTCCTTGATGTGGACCTCGTTGGTACCAGCGAAAGCCAAGCGATAATCATAGTTGGCAAACTCTGAGGCGATGTTCATCCAGAGGAGAGCGAGTTTCTGGCAGTTCTCTTCTTTATATTGATAGGTAGGACGACCTTCCAGCCATTTCTCATGATGCACATTGATGATGACCTTCAAGTCGTTGTCGAGGCACCAGCCCACGACTTCCTTGATACGAGCAATCCAAGCCTTGTCGATGCTCATCGCCTGAGCGTTGGTGATGTGGCATTGCCAACGGATAGGAATACGGACGGCATTGAAGCCCGCCTTCTTCACGGCGACAATCATCTTCTTGGTGACAACGGCATTGCCCCAAGCAGTCTCCGCATTGATGGAGCCATCCGGATTGCCAATTTGCATCGACTCGCCGTCCTGTCCTGGAGCAGAGCATTCAAACTCATTGCCGAGGTTCCAGCCAATCACGTCCTTGTTCCATTGCTGGGCGGTAGGGATGGATTCGCTCGTGCCATTCGTATTGCCAGAGGCGGAAGGGTCACTCGGAGTATCCATCACCGATGGACTAGCACTACAAGAAAACGTAGTGAACATACTTGCTATAAGCAAGCAGGTTTTCAAAAAGTTCCTTTTCATTATTAAGTTTTTTAAACCTAGTTTATAGTTGCTGTTTATTCGTTATTGTTTATTCATTGCGAGTTGTTGTTAGAACTCGGTTGCAAAAGTATAGAAAAGGAAGAAAAGCTAGGTTTGAATGCAAACAAAAAAGGTTTCAAATCTGACTTATCGCCAGGTTTGAAACCTTTTATACAGATATAACTAACAGAATATCAGATAGTAGAGAGTTATCTCACTTTATCTATTATTCGTATTGCTCATTTTATTCGTACTTGCTTGGTGACACTCCGAAATGCTTCTTGAAGACGGTACTGAAGTACTTCACATTCACAAATCCTGCCTTCACGGAAACATCCAAGACGCTTTCGCCTTGCTTCAGATACTGGGCTGCTTGCTCCAAACGAATGAGTCGCATGAAATCTTGCGGTCCTTGCCCAGTAAGGGTTTTCAACTTGCCATAAAAGAGGGTGCGGCTCATCGCCATCTCTCGACATAGGCGGTCGATATTGAAGTCGGTATCGCTCAGGTTGTCGAGGACGAGGCGAGTCGCCTTCTCTACGAAGGCTTGGTCTTGCGGATTCAGTTCAACCTGATTTTCCTCATCGGATGAATTGCTCTTTTCATCGGATGATGTATTCTTTTCTTCGGAAGATGTATTCTTTTCTTCGGAAGATTTATTTTTTTCATCGGAAGACACGGATTGAACGGAATTTTCATTCGGGCTTGAAGGCTCGGATAACTCGGAGACACCTGTCGGTGTACGGAATGGCACGGAAGCTTCGCCTCTAACGATGGCAAGACTTCGCTCCATATAGTATTGGCTCAGACGGCAACGATTCCTCAACATGCTCGCAATCTTGCTGGCAAGGATGGCGGAATCGAACGGCTTGGCGATGTAGTCATCTGCTCCAAGGTCTAAGCCCTCTATCATGAAGTCACGGCCAGCCTTCGCGGTGAGGAGAATGACAGGCAACCAACTGGTTTCCTTGTTTTCCTTGATGCGGCGGCAAAGTTCGTCGCCCTGCATCCCTGGCATCATCACGTCAGATACCACAATATCGCACTCACCGTTCTCCGACAAGTACTTCAAGGCAGTCTCACCGCTCTCCACATCCACCACATGGTATTGGTCGGCGAAAGCCATACGAATGTATTGACGGAGGTCTTCATTGTCATCGACAAAGAGAAGTGTATCCTTTTGGAGTTCATCAGATGCATCTTTCTTTTCTTTCACGGAGAGTTCAGTAACTTCCACATCCTCTGATTTTAAATTTTCATCGGAAGACACGGAGGCATCGGAAGTTTCTTGCTGATTCAATGATTCGGAAGAAACGGAAGCGTCTGTCGATGCTCGGAATGACTCACAACCTTCACCATCGCTTAAAGTTTTGACTCTATCGCTTGAAACATCTATATATCCGATATCATCAGGCAATACGACTACGAAAGTCGTTCCCCTGCCCTCTTCGCTCTCAAAAGACAGTTTTCCTCCCAATTTCTGTACGAGTTGGCGAGTGAGCATCAAGCCCAATCCACAGCCCATCTCCTGGGAGTTGACCGCATTGGAGGCACGGAAAAAACTCTGGAAGATATGCTTGGTCTCGGATTTCGGGATGCCGATGCCGGTATCGCTTACCTTGATGATTACTTGCTTGGCAGCCGCATCTAACGAGGCAGAGACGGTGATGGTTCCACCCTCCCCTGTATATTTTACGGCATTGGAGAGGAGGTTCTCGAATATTAAGTCCATCATCGAGAGGTCGGTGCAGAAGGTATGCTGTTCTATGGCCGTCAATCGGAGGCTGATGTGTTTCTCGCTTGCCGACATCTGGAACTTATCCACCTGCTGGCGCAAGAGGACAGACAGTTCCACTTGCTGCAAGTGGACTTGCGCCTTCGCTTGGTCTATCTTCTGGAAATCGAGCAACTCGGTCACCATTCTCAGGAGTTTGTCACCATTGCGCTGCGCCATCTCCAAGAACATTCGGCTCTTATCGCCCAACGTAGCATCCTTCGCTAAGTCGGCTAGCGGTGCCAGTACGAGGCTCAACGGCGTGCGGATGTTATGGGCTGTATTGACGAAGAAATTGATTTTCTCATCATAGTACTTGCGATGCAAACGCTCCCTATAGTAATCCCATCCGAAATAGACAATGGTACCCAAGATGCAGAGATAGACGACCCATGCCCACCAAGAGTTCCACCAAGGCTGGGCGATATGGATGCGCAAGGTTTTCTCTCCCAACACGCGTCCGTTGCTCCTACCAATAGCCTTGACGTGCAAAGTGTAACTGCCAGGAGGCAAGTTGGCGAAACGAGCCTGCTGGTAGGCTGAAGGCACACTCCACTGATGGTCGTATCCCTCCATGTAATACTGATACTGGATGTCGTGCTGATAAGGATAGTTGATGCTCTCGAAATGCACGACGAGAGTATTCTCGCTGTGAGAAAAGCTCATCTTGCCAGCCTGTAACATATCAAAAAGCTTGGTATTCCAGTCTTCTTGTCGGGCAGCCTCGTCGAAAGTCTTGCCCTCCACCTCTACGCTAGTGATACGCAGAGGAGCGGCATAATTCAATCCCTTGGCAAACTTGGATGCCAAGACCACTGCTCCATCACTGCTTCCGAATATCATTCGTCCGTCATAGGTTTGAGTCACCGACATTCGCTTGTACTCTCGCTCCAATCCCTTGAAGAAGTTGAGGTTGGTCACCTTGCCATGGTCGATGAAAGCCAGTCCCTTGTCGGTACTCATCCACACCTTGCCACTTGGCGTCTTGACCAAGGCATAGACAGTGTTGGAAGGCAAGGACTGCGACGTGGTATAATTCCTGATCTGATGCTTCTGACAATCATAGAGATACAAACCTCCTCCATCGGTGGCTATCCAGATATGCCGAGCATCCTGAAAGACCATCGCATTGACGAAGAAATTACAATCGGTAGTTGGAAATTCCGCAGGATAGAAGAATCGACTGACACGATGGCTTCGCTTGTCGATGCGATAACATCCATGGGTGGTACCCACCGCAATACTCTTCTTGTCTGGCGACTCCACGATACTCTGTACCTCATTGACAGGCAGATAGATAACAGAGTTATCCACACTTTTGTTTTTCTCCAAGGAAGATGGAATATGCACCAGGTCGCCATCCAAGCAACCGATCCACAAGCCTCCCTCACTATCCTTGAATATACTATACACATAGTCGGTCTTCAACTTGCCATTCGATACGGAATACGCTCGGCTGCTGCTCCCATCGGCATGCACCTCATAGATGCCATCGCCATAGGTACCCACCAAGACCTTGCCATCGGCAGTTTGGCAAAGGGAAAGCGCCACCTTATTAAATAAGGTATGATGCCACTGGTGGGTTGGCTCGTCATAGATGCTCACCCCCTTGTCGGTAGCATACCATATCTTGCTGTTCAGCCCCTGTGCATCCACGCTCTGCAAGACATCGTTCACCCCATTGTTGATGAGTGACTGACCGTTGAGATACTCATGGCGCACGAACTCCAAGGTATGCTCCATCGGAATCGCCAAATCTACACCGCCCGAATAGGAACCCATCCAAAGGTCGCCCAAATGGTCCTTGCAAAGGGCATAGACACCATTGCCTTGCAACACATTCTCCGGTCTTCCATCCGTATTCAAAAGTAAACTCGTCTTACCAGTCTTCTTATCGTAAGCATAGACACCCGCTCCATCTACCGCCATCAAGATGGTGGTGGCATCGTAAGGGATAATGGAACGAACTGGAATAAGCGGAATATCCGATAAGGAAGAATATTTCGCAAGGGCTTTGGAGCCTGATAATGTTTTGGAAGACATCGGCTTCCAAGTCCTATCATCGAGCAAGAGGATGCCACGATGGAAAGTTCCCAACCATATCTGATGAGCCTTCACGTCGTGATAAGAGGAGAGCACGGAATACCCTCGCAACACCAGTCGAGGCTGGGCTGCATTCGGCGAATAGACAAAGACTCCCGAAGGAGAGCCTATCAACAACTGTTTGCCAATGAATCGGATATGGTTGACATACGTGTTCTTCAGAATGTATTTTCCTTTGTTTTGCAAACCTAGCGCAGTCTTTTCTTGGCTACCAGCAATAGTTGGAGCGGGCATCCTATACACGCCCCTATCCAATGCCATCCAAAAACATCCCTTGTCATCGACCAGCAAGTCATTGAGCACCATGCTTCCTCCAAGCACATTGATGAGATTGACCTGGAGTTGGAAGGTATCTTTCACCTTATTATATAGATAGACCTTTCCCTTGTTGTCGTAAGCATAGATATGCTGTTGGCTATCCTTGGTCAACTTGATGTTTCTGCCGCTGGCATCGCTAAACTGCATATCAGTAGCCAAGGTATAGTTTCTCACCTGCTGTCCATTGTATCTATCCACACCTCGCTTGGTACTGATCCACATAGCTCCATCCTCAGCCTCAACAATCGAATAGACACGGGAACTGGAGAGTCCATTATCCGTATTGACATTCGAGAGCATGAGCATGTTTCGGGTCAAATGCTCCTGGGCATGGAGCTGCAAGCACAGCACCATGCCAAAGAGCCCCAAGAAGGCCCATTGCCATTTTCGTATATATGATAAGCCTTTGTATTTCATCTACTGGTTTGTCTTTTCTTATTTCTTTTCTTATTTCTATTCTTATTTCTATTTTTCTATTCCAATCCCTTGATTTGCTTTTTCGGCGTAACGCCGAGACCTTTCAAGCTCTCCACTCGTCGCATCACGTTGCCGGTGCCATCGTAGAGTTGTTTCTTCGCCTTGTCGAAGGTACCAGAAAGACGGGTTATCAGGTCGCCGATGCCTGTGAAGGTATCCTCAAACACCGCTACCTTATCATAGAGGTCGGCTGCAGTCTTGACAATCTTCTCCACATTCTTGTTCTGACGGTCATACTGCCAGAGGTTGTAGGCGAGCTGAAGCGCCATGAGGAGGTTGCTTGGCGAGATGATGATGATTTTCTTCTGATAGGCATAGCGGCTGAGGTCAGGTTGCTGTTTCATCGCTGCGATATAGCTTGTCTCGTTAGGGATGAACATCAAGACGAAGCCGATGGCATCATCCACCAACTGCGAATAGTCCTTCTCGGCGAGTTCGTCGATATGCTTGCGAACGCTCAGGGCGTGGGCTTTCATCAGTCGCTCACGGTCGGCATCGTTGTCGGCGGCAAGGGCATCGGAATAAGCAGTCAACGAAACCTTGGAGTCGATGACCACGCTTCTTCCCTCTGGGAATCGAACGATGACATCGGGACGGAAATTCTTGCCGTTCTCGTCCTTGGTGTTCTCCTGAATGAAGAACTCCTCGTCTTTTCGCAAACCACTGTTCTCCAAGATGGTCTCCAATACCATCTCGCCCCAATCACCCTGCATCTTGCTATCGCCCTTCAAGGCACGGGTCAGATTGGCGGCATCGGAACCTATCTTCGAGGTTTGCTCCTTGAGGTTGGCTACAGCTTGCTGCTGCTCCTGCTGGAAGAGGCGCATCGTTGCCTCGAAGGTGCTCTGCAGTTCCTTCTTGCTTACCTCGCTCTGCGTCTTGCTCTCCTCCACCGACTTCTTGAAGTCTGCGAATTGCTCCTTGATAGGTTTGAGCAGTTCGTCCATCTGCAAGCGGTTATTCTCCTGCAGGGCAGACTGCTTGGCGGCAAGTTGTTCGGCGGCAGCCTTCTGCTGCTCGATGGTCATTCGCTGCATCTCCTGTCGCAAGCTTTCGAGTTTCTGTGCCCACTGCGCATCGCTCTCCTCTCGAAGTTTAGCGGCATACTGTCGCTCGTTCGCCATCTGCTGTTTCAAGTCAGAAATCTGTTTTTCATGCGTTTCTCTGAGCGTTTGCATTTCCGACAAATGATGCGAACGCTCATTTTGCAAGATAGCCTCCTGACTCTCTCGGATGCTCTGCTTTTCTTTCTCCAACACTTGCGCCTTAGCGATGAGCTGCGCCTTCTCCTCGCCAGCCGTTTTCGCCATCATCAACTTACCAACGAAGAAGCCGATGGCAAGGCCTATGATTAATCCTATTACTATTTCCATTATTTAATATTCCAAAATTTTAATTGTCAGAGTTATATCTTGCAAAAGTAATGTTTTCAAAACATAATTCGTGCAGAAGAGCCGAAATCTTGTGCTTATTTAACGATTCCGATTCGTTAATCTTTATTATATTTATATTATAATAGTATTATAATAAAAGTATTATAATTAACATTTATACTATTCTTTCCACACTCTCCTCTTCAGCCACAAGGCAAGGATGGGGTCGCTCATTTCCAAATGCTTGGGAGCAGAAATAGCAATCAAATCTTTCTCTATCAAAGCCTTCTTCAAGCGAGTGACATTGGCTGCCGTGCCCAAACGATATTCATTTAATATGGCTGACTGGGTAAAACCTGTATGGACTCCATTCACGATGGCATGAAGAAAGTTCATCTGATAAGCCGAGAGCTCTTCGGTCTGCTGGATAAACAATGGCTCGCAAGCATCCAGCAATCGGTCGATACCATATTGTAAATCAGCCAGTGTCGCTGTTGCTCCATCAGCCGTTCTCAACCATACGAACCAAGCTAACTGCTGCACATAAGATGAATACCTATCCGTAACTTGACATATCTCACAAGCCAACTCCTCTGGGATATGCTTACCCGTCGTTTCAAACCGTTGGCAGATATATTCCACCCAATCCTCCTCGCTAATCTTATTCAGATAGAACAAGTCGCCAAAGCGATAGAAAGGATAACTCTGATTCTGGAACATCTGCTCCATCATGTGCTTCTTGCTGCCATACAAACAATAAGACACATGGCTCTGCAACTGCCACACTCCCCTCAATCTCTTTTGGAAAGTCATGGAGTCTGGAAAATTACCTATCTGCTGAAACTCATCAATACAGACCACAATACGGCATCCCTTAGCTTGGGCTATCGTTTCCGGAAGCCTCAACACTTCCTCGGTTGTATTGTTGCTCGCATTATACTCCAAGGACAAGGAAAAGTCATTCAAAGGGTCTTGTCCGAAACTTATCTTCGGCACGAAACGGCTCAAGAAAACCTTGGCATTCTCCATCCATTCCTCCCACTTATTAGATGTTGCTCGAACAACAGCCGTTGCAAAAGCGTTGATGAAATCGTTTTCCGAGCGACAGCCGAAAGCATCGATGTGAGCAATCTTGATGTCCTCGCTCTCCACAAGCGAACACACCTTATCTACAAGCGATGTCTTTCCCATACGGCGTGGAGATATCAGAATCGTATTCACGCCGTATGTAAAGTTTGCCTTCAATCGTTCTGTTTCCTCCCGTCGGTCCGTGAAAGTATCGCCTTCCACTCGCACACCGAACACAAAAGGAGCTTCTATATGATGTACCATAATCTCATATCTGTTAGTAAAGTCGCACTATCCAATTTTCTTAA
>DBLF01000028.1:20340-32216 GCA_002297965.1 Candidatus Segatella papionis | reverse complement strand
CTTCATTTATTCCCCGACATTTGTTAAAAGGCAATATCCTGCTTTCGATGCAAGGATATTGCCTTTGTTAATAATTGTTTTGTCTTCTTTTTATCTTTCTATTATCCAGTCCTCAATATTCCCCTGTGTGGAGTCGAAATAGATGCCTAACTTGGTGAACTTCTGTCGAAACTGCGAGCGGGTGCCCTTGATGGTTACTCAGCCGTTGGCGTTGTTTGTGCAACCATCGGCGAAGTCATTGCCAATAATAATGTGTGAGGCTAGAAGAAACTTGCCACCTCTTTCGTTATGAGTTCTATCATCATTCATATAAGTTCTAAAATCTATTTATCCATTATTTAGTTTGATTAGACTGCAAAGTTACCGAATTGTGGCAAAAGTGATTTTAATCTAACGGAATAATTTGATAAATTATCCCTTCTGAAGTTTCTGCTTGATGAGTGGAGTATAGGTGCGAGACACGGGTATCTGTTTCTCTGTTCCGAACATTTGGAGCTGATAGCCATTGCTTCGATTCGTCATGGTGACGACGAAGTTGAGGTTGACGATGAAGGCACGATGGCATTGTACCATAAACGGAATATTGTCGAGCGATTCCTTGATTTCTTTCAGCGTGATGCGCAGGAGTTTATGGGTGGGCGTGTCTTGGTCAAGATACCAAATGTCGGCGTAGTTTGCCATTGCCTCCACGTAGAGAATTTGTGAAGGAAGCACTTCCAACTCTGAGTTGGAGCTATGACCGATGAAATGCTGCTTTCCTTCCTCATCGAATTTCTGCCTTTCTTCCTCTTTCGATTTTTCCTTTTCGATGACTCCAAGATCAATCTCTTCTGCCTTTTCCTCCAAGAGGGCATTGATGGTTCTCATTTCATCCAGTTGATAATGCAAGTGCCAGTTGCGATTGCGGATGAAGGTGCCGATAAAGAAGATGATGTCTATGGCAATGACGTAATAGAGGAAATGGAGATAAGGTTCTAGGATGATGTGTCCATCGTACCACCAAATGTCGGCGGTGTGGTTGCAAAACATACTTCCGTTGATGGTGGTCAGGACGATGGCGAGAAAGGGAGCGTTGACCAACTGCATTACCATGGCGTTGCGATGCACCTTATTGAGGGGCAAGCTTGGGTCGAGAGGCATCTTCAAAACATAGGTGCTGATGAGACCTGAGATGATTCCCACGATGATGGATGATAAACTGATGTAGATGAAGTAAATGTATCGGATATTGTCGAGCTGGTCGAGATTGAAAGGGGCGATGAGTCCCATGACCAGATAAGTGAAAATACCTGATAACACCGCTTCGCGAAGAATGCGAATGTTTTGGGGGATGGAGAAGAATTGTTTCATAAAATGGATTGCTTGTTATGAATTATTGTAAGATTTCTAGAATGCTTCTAAGATTTCTAGAACACTTCTAAGATTTCTAGAACACTTCTAAGATGTTTTAAATGACGATAAAATGTCGTTTGCAAAGGTAATCGTTTTATTTGGAATAGCCAAGTTTTTTGTTCCGTTATTGACCAAATAGTCCCTCATTTTCAATATTTTGGGACGAAATGCAGGGACAAGGGACGAACGGCAACCCTTCTGTCCCTTTTCTTCGGTCATCTATCCCTGCCTATTGCACCTTTCGAAAAGCCTTTTTATCTTTGCAAAAGAATTCTGTAAAAAGAATACGGCTTTCGATAAGTGAAAACATTATATCATAACAATAATCAGTGAGAACATTATTATCATAACAATAATCAGTGAAAACATTATATCATAACAATAATCAGTGAGAACATTATTATCATAACAATAATCAATATGAACTTAATTAGAATCAATATGAACGCAAAAAGAAACTTGGCTATTCTTGGCACAATGTTGCCCATAGCTGTTTTCGCTCAGAGCAATCATGTTTCTAGTAACTTCGCTCAAAGCGATAAAAATTCTAGTAACTTGAATGATACGACGCTGATGCTCCAGGAAGTAACCATCAAGAGCACTCTGCCTAAAACCAGAGTGAAGGGCGATGCGCTCAGAACCATCGTCAATGGAACCATCTTGGAGAAGGCTGGCTCTTGCACCGATGTGCTCAATCGCATTCCTCAGCTAAAGGCCAACAAGGATGGGGGAGTGGAGGTCTTCGGTCGTGGCGATGCGGAGGTTTACATCAATGGCAGAAAGGTGCAAGACTTGAAGGAACTTTCCCGCATCCAGTCTGACCAAATCAAGACCGTGGATGTGGTGCAGAATCCAGGTGCCCGATACGCTGCCAGCGTGAAGGCTGTGGTTCGCATCACGTTGAGGAAAGCAAAGGGCGATGGCTGGAGTTTCATCGAGAAGGCGAGCATGGGCTATCATTATGGTACTGCCGCCGACAACAATCTCGACCTCAACTATCGCCATGGTGGACTCGATGTGACTGGCTCTTTCTGGGCTGGCTATGATTACGCCAACAAGTATTTTCAGGAGAATATCTTGAATTATCAGGTGGGTGAGCACCAGTATCGTGGCGAGAGCCATCAAAACAGCCATTTGAAATGGAGGGGATGGTCGCCACAGATTCAGGTGAATTACATGATTGACGAGAACCATTCCTTGGGAGCTTACTATAAGTTTGACAACCATCCTTGGCAAACCTGCAATGGCTGGTTGAACACCGATTCTTATGAGGATGGCAAGTATCGAGAGCTTTCGGAGAGTAAAATCTATCAGGAGATTACCTTCAAGAAGCACATCTTCAATGCCTATTATAACGGAAAGGTGGGCAAGCTAGGCATTGACCTCAACATCGACGGTCTCTTCGATGTCAACAAGGAGCCGAACGGCACGGAGGAAAGCATCACGGATGCAGATGGCAACAAGAGTTTCAGCAAGGTGGATAATTTCACGAAGAGCCAGAATCGTTTCTGGGCGAGCAAGCTTGTATTCTCTTATCCTGTTTGGCAAGGTAGTCTGACGGTGGGAGGCGAGTACAGCCACAACAATCGCTCGGACGCTTATTCCTACCAGAGCGAGAGCCAGTTGCCTATGGCTAATACCGATACTCGCATCAAGGAGTCGATGGCGGCGGGTTTCATCGAATATGGACGCAGGTTCGGGAGCCTCTTTGCTCAGATTGGTGTGAGATACGAATACCTCAACACTGGCTATTATGAGTATGGAGATAAGCAGGATGATGAAAGTCGAAAGAATGGTGGCAAGCAGGAGGATGTGAGCCGAAAGTATGGCGATTGGTTCCCGACGGCAGCCTTGAGTCTCCCGATAGGAAAAGTGCAACTGAGCCTGTCTTATCGCCAAGACATCAAGCGACCGGAGTACAGCAACCTCACCAGTTCTACCATCTATATAAATAGGTATGCTTACCAAACGGGCAATCCTTACCTGAAGCCTACTTATTCGCACGTGCTGCTCTTGAATGCAGCCTATCAGTCATTCAACCTGGTGGTGAATTATTCCCATACCAAGGATGTGGTGGCGCTCTTGACCGAGCCTTATCCGGGTAGCGACGATCCGCTGTTGAGCATCATCCACCCGGTGAATGCATCGGATGGTTACGACAAGTGGGTCATCAATCCTTCCTTCCGTCCTACGATAGGCAAGTGGCACCCTTTGTGGAGTGTGGGCTGGATTGCGCAAAATTACAAGACGCTCACGGCGAGTGGCGAGGAAATGACGATGAATCGTCCTTTCTGGCAATTGGTTTGGAACAATGACGTAGAACTACCTGCTCATTTCCGTCTCAATGCCTTCGCACAGGTAAGGACCAAGGGCGATTACGACAATCTTCGTTTCTACAAGACTTCGTGCAACATCGGTCTTGGCATTCAGCGGGATTTCAATCTTCGTTCGCTCGGTTCGCTTACCGCCGACCTTCGTTGCAACGACATTTTCAACACCAACAAGAGCGGAGTCACCATGTTTGGTGCGAGAGAGTTGTCGTCGTACAATCCGAGTCGTCGTTACTTCTCGCTCGACATTACCTGGAAATTTAATGAGGCAAGAAGCAAGTATCGTGGCACAGGTGCTGGACAGGAGCAGAAGGCGAGAATGTAATCTCGCTTTCTCTTCGTTTTGGATGGAAAACTCTTTGTTTTGATTGGAAAACTCTTTGTTTTGATTGTGAAAACTCTTTGTTTTGGTTGGAAAATGAATCGAGTTATTCCGTCAGATTAAAACCAGTGTCGTCATCCTTTGCTACTTTTGCAATCGAATTGAAGAATGGATTTTTAAGTTTAAGTTAGTTTAGAATATATAGGAAAAAACAAATGTTGCGGAAACGTGACTCAGAATTACTTTAGGTTCGTAAAAAGGCAATGTCCAGCTAGTGAAGCTTGGATATTGCCTTTGTTATTTGTCTATTTTCTATTTCTCTATCACCCAGTCCTCGATGTTCCCTTGGGTTGAGTCGAAGTTGATGCCTACCTTGGTGATTGGTTTGCCACAGAGGGCGAAACGCTGGCGATAGTTCTTCAGGTTGATTTGTTGCATCGCTGTCTGGGCATTCTTGTTGAGCTTCAGCTCGATGACGTAGAGGTCGGTCTTGGTGAGGAGCGCCATATCCACTCTCCCCCTTGGCGTATGAATCTCAACATCCACCAGATAGTCGGTGAGGAGGGAGAAGATGATGAAGAGCATCTGTTGGTAATGACCCTCGTAATTTGTCACGTTGCAATAAGGCACTGTGCCGAGGAAATCCTGCAAGAGATGCAAGGCTCCGTCCATGTCTTGCTTGTCGAGTGCCTGGGCGATGCGACGAGCCGTGTTGGTGGTGGCAAGCGTGTTCGGGGTGACGTAAGATGGGATGAGCGCCTTGGTCAAGCCCACTTTCACCTCCTTGTTGGGTACGTCGAGGGTATAATAGTTGTAGTCCCTGTTATAGTCCTTGATGGTGATGTAACCGCTCTGATAGAGCAGCGGCATGATAGTAGTCATCTCCTCTGTTGGTGCGTCAAACTCGCTCTCGTCGGCTTCCACACGGGTAATGTCGGTAGGTACGGCACCCTTCTTGCGCATCATGTTGATGAGGTAAGTAGGCGTGCCAGAGCCGAACCAGTAGGCACCTAGTTCTCGTTTGGCAAAACAGTTGAGCAGACTGTATGGGTTGAACACATCTGGTGAAACCTTGGAGAAATGGTAACCATCGTAATGTTCCTTCAGTTTTGCGATGGTTACATCTCTAGTATATCCCAATGACTTGGCGAGCATATCAATGTCTTCCGACATGTTGTTTAGGAGTTCCTCCTTGGTGATGCCGCATATTCCCGCATATTCATCATCCATAGAAATGTTTGTGATATTGTTCAGTTCGCTGAATATACTGAGCTGGGAGAACTTGGTGATTCCGGTGAGGAAGACGAAGCGAAGTTTTGGCTCGCAGTCCTTCAAAGGACTGTAGAAATTGCGCATGATGTTGCGAAGTACCTCCAACTGCTCTTTTTCGTGAGCCACGTCCAATAGAGGCGCATCGTATTCATCAATGAGTACGACAACCTGCTTGCCAGTCTTCTCATATAGGGTGGTAATCAGGTTGGCTAGTCGAAGGTTGGGGTCGATAAGGTCGCTTTGAACACCAAATCGTCTTTCGTTCTCCTTTAAGATATAAATAAGGTATCTTTCCAGCTGTTCCTTTTCCATGTGCTTGCCCATCGCCATGCTGAAGTGGAGGACGGGGTATTCCGTCCAGTCCTTCTCCAGTTTTTCCATGGCAAGTCCTTGGAATAGTTCCTTCTTGCCTTCGAAGTAACTCTGCAAGGTTGATACTAGAAGCGACTTGCCGAAACGGCGTGGTCGTCCCAGGAAGAAATACGTGCTATTGGTGTGGGTCATGCGATAGATGTATTCCGTCTTGTCTATGTAGAGCTTATCTTCCTTACGGATTCGCTCGAAGGTCTGTATTCCTATAGGATATAATTTCAAAGCCATAGTCTTGTTATTTTAAATCTGTTGCAAAGATACAAAACTTTTTGGAATAAGTATGTATTTGGGGAATGTTTTTCTGGTTTTTATAGTTAACTTTCATTTGCTTGTGCTTTATTCCGCTATGTTAAAGTTAGTATCATGGGCATTTCTTACTTTTGCAGTTGGAATCTAGCTTATTGCAGTTAGAAATGAAAAATTAAATTATAAAGAAACAAGGAAATGGAAATTACAGAAAGAATTGAGACTCGTAAGGACGTGAAGGCAATTGCCGTTCGTCTTGTTGGTAACTATTGTCAGATGGATTACAAGGCGGCTTGGGACAAGCTCGGTGAGTATTGTCGCAAACATCATCTCGACTTCGACTGCCCAGATGCTGAGTACATCAACGTCTATCACGACAATCCCGTCACGACTCCTACAGGCGAATGTCGTGCTGACGTTTGCATTGCCGCTTCTGTGGTGGATAGTATGAAGCCTGATGGCGAAGTCGATATTATCACGATTTATGGCGGTCGCTTCTTGGTGTATCGTTACCAAGGGCCCTATGAGAAGCTGGGTGAGGTGAATGCCAAGGTGTATGGCGAGTTGTTTCCAAAGTCTGGGCAGAAATGGAAAGTTGGTGAGGGGGTGTTGGAGCATTGCCAAATGTTTGAGCGTTACTTGAACGACCCAGAAACAACCGAGCCTAAGGACCTTCTTACAGAGATTTGGATTCCGATAGAATAATGACAGAAAGGATTTTAAAGACGAAGGACATAATTGTGGATAGTATGATTAAATTTAGGCTGCGATTAGGAGCATTGCTTCATTTTCTGATAGCTATTGGGCATTTGGGGTGCCTCTTCTTTTTGGAGGAGGCACTCGATGCCTATGGCATATTAGATGAGATGAGGCAACTCTGTTTGGGTCAGGATTGGTTGTTGTATGTAGTGACCGTTGGCTTGGCGTTGGCTTTTGCATTAGCAGGAGTGTATGCTCTCGCTGTATCAGGCGATTTCAGAAAATTGCCATTGCAAAGATTTGCAATGTTGGTTATTGTAGGGTTATATGGTGTTCGAAGTGTTGTGGGAATACTTTGGTTGCTTAATAGTTTTAGTTATTTGGAATTGTTTTCAACGATGGTTCCTGCTTTGCTCGTATGGTGTTATCTGCCAGGGGTGAGGATAGATAAATGAATTTTTCAAGTGGACTCATAATAAGAAAATGGAAAAGACGATGAAAGAAAACAAAATATTAGAAAAGAATAATAAGAAAAAGATTTATCCTTGCGCAGACTGTGTGATGCGCAGAAAATATGAGGTGAATCCTAGAATGTTCTGGGTTCGAGTGTGGCACTGGCATCTTCGCTTTTGCCCAGGTTGGAAGGCTTATATGAAGAGTCTTTCCGAGGAGGAAAGAGAAAAAATAAGAACTAAATATCATTTAAAGAAATAGGTATTTTTCTATATTTTTCATTTTTCTTGTAGCAAATTATAAATTGGTTGCGTCTAAAGGTCAAAATTAATTTCAAAACAATGGAAAAGAAACAGCAAATATCTGGTGGAAATCCCTCTGAGTATGACTTGGAAAGGGAATTCGCCCGACTCGTGAGAGAACATAAATCGACGATTTATACTGTCTGCTACATGTTCTCGAAAGACAATGACGAGGTGAACGACCTCTTCCAGGAGATTCTCGTCAACCTGTGGCGGGGCTTCCCGAAGTTTGAGGGACGCAGCGACATTCGCACTTGGTTCTATCGGGTGAGTCTGAACACCTGTATCACCATCGACCGAAAGAAGAAACGCAACAAGAGTGTTCCCCTCTCTATGAACATCAACCTCTATGAGGACAACGATGCCGACACAAAACAGGTAAAGATGCTCTACGACCGCATCAATAAGCTTGGCCCCTTCGATCGTGCCATCGTATTGCTTTGGCTCGAAGGAATCTCATACGATGAGATAGGAAAAATCGTGGGAATCTCGGCGAAGAACGTTTCTGTGAAGCTCGTAAGAATTAGGGAGCAATTGAAGAAAATGTAAATCTTATCTTAATAAAAATGTTCTTGAATATAGAAGAAGTAGTTTCTAATCCTAAGAGAAAAAGTTCTCGAAGCTAAAAGAAGTAGTTTTTGAAACTAAGTGAAAGTTTCGTTCCAAGACTCGGAATCTCCGTTCCGTGTCACGGAACGGCCATTCCAAGACACGGAACGTGCATTCCGTGACACGGAACGGAAATTTGTTCTAAGGAAAAATACTTTTGAATCCTATATTGGAAACATTTTCAACTAAGGATAGATGCTTTTTGATTAATAATATGGTCTATTTGCTAGCAATAGACTCTTTTTTAAAATGATAATGGCTCATTAAAAATGAAAATGATTATGGAAAAATATAATGATAAGGAAAAAAATATGCAGTCGAAGGCAATGACGAAGACTGATGGTTTGTTGGCGAGTGAAGACAGGTTGAAGTCTGACGCTTTCGACTTGGAAAAGATGCGTGAGCAACTCGGCATTCTGAAGCAAAAGCTCGACAAGCAAACGATAGTGACCGACCGCTTGATCCATCAGGCTATCTCCTCTTGGTCATATTCACCGGATGTTGCATCGGTCTTGACATTCTTATCAATAGAATGAAGTCTGAGGATTGGGAAAACGCCAACTTGGTTCAGACTGCGGTGAAATTAGCTAAGATGAAGCGCATCCGCAAAAAGCAAACCACCATTCAGATGTCGCTCTTGGTGCCTGTGCTCGGTATCATCGGATATGATGTTTACACGGCAGGAATCATCCCTGTAGCTCAATTGGAATATCTAGGTTTTTCAGCCTTGGCTGGGTTGCTGGTTGGAGGAGCCATCGGTCTCAGAATCCTCGCCAAGATGCAGCACACCAATGATGACATTATCCAGCAGATAGAGGAACTGACGAAGGAATGAGGATGAGAATAGAAGCTGGATGTGTCTGCTAGCAAGCAGAGACAGAGGGTGAAATAAAATAATAGCCTCCCTGAGATTGACACCATCGAGCATGATTCCGAAACACTCTGCCCTTTCGGGGTGTATAGGTAATTTCAACCGTAAAGGAAATCGAAAAAGTTCCAAGCAAGGCTTCTGAAAGCCTCGCTTGGAACTTTTTTCTATCAATCATTGATGAGTCCTATTTTCCTTTTTCTACGATTTCGTAATCCCAGTCTTCTACAGTTCTTGTCTTTGTCGAGAAGCTGATGCCAATCTTTACGAGCTTTCTTCCATCTGCTTCGAATGGAACCATGTAGCCCTTTTCGTCTATTTGCAGGAGAGCTGCTTTCGCAGGTTTGTCGATCTTGATTTCAAAGACGAAGATGGCGATAGGGGAAAACATTACGGCATCGGCTCTGCCTCGGCAACTCTTCACTTGGGTCAAGACGGCGATGTTCAGCATCGAAAGTACTACATAGAAAAGAGTCTCGTAGTAATACTCGCTCTTCTGCATGTCTGCCAATACATCCTTTCCTCCCTCTGGATATGGAATCGAGGCAAAGTAAGATTTCATCAATTCCATCGCTTGGTCGATGTCGAACATCAGGAGCGCTCGATAGAAACGGGCACCAAATCCCAAAGAGGTTCCGTCGCTCAGATTGGTGTAGAGCGGAAGCAGATTTTCCATCAATCCCGCTCTCACTTCCTTGTTCGGAATGCCGAGGTAATAACCTCGGGATAATGGGTCGTAGTCCTTGATGGTGAGGTAACCGCTCTGGTAGAGCAGTGGCAGAGCATCCGACATCTTTTCTGTTGGACGGTCGAAGGACGATGAGAAGGCGAAGACATTGTCCAGCTCTGTCACGTCGGTCTTGAATTTCTGCATCTGATTGATGAGGAAGGTGGAAGTGCCTGATGCAAACCAATAGTTGTCGATGTAGCCTGCCGCAAAGCAACGCATCAAACTGAAAGGGTTGAATATGTCAGGGCTGTCCATGCTGAAATGGTAGCCATCGTAATTCTCTTTCAGTTCTTTTTCCATTTCCTCATAGGTAAGCTTATTTTTCTTGGCAAGTTCCTCGATGTCTTGTTTGAGGACTGTAGTGAGCTCTTCCTTCGTGATTCCGCAGATGGCGGCAAACTCAGGGTCTAGCGTGATATTGGCAATATTGTTGATGGTGCTGAAGATGCTGAGTTGCGAGAACTTCGTAATGCCTGTGATGAAGGCGAACTTCCAGTACTGGTCGTATTCCTTGATGGGAGCGTAAAACTCCTGCAAGATGGTTCTCACCTGCTCTAGTTTCGTCTTGTCGTGAAGAACATCGAGCAGAGGGGCATCATACTCGTCGATGATGATGACGAGGTCTTTGCCTGTCTTGCCATGCAGTTGCTCTATGATGTTTTTCAAGCGAGTTCCGGGTGTCGCATTCTCATCGAGCTTTTCTAAATCTTTTTCGTAATGCCGGAGCATGAGGTCGAATTTCTCAGGGAAATATTTGATGTCGCAGTACTTGAGTCCAGACATGTCGAAGTGCAAGACAGGATATTCAGTCCAGTCTTGTTCTAAGTTTTCAATGGCAAGCCCTTTGAACAGTTCCTTCTCTCCCGCCAAGTAAGAATGCAGGGTGCTGCTCAGCAATGACTTGCCAAAACGGCGAGGACGGCTGAGAAAAACATATTTGTACTTCTCGACCAGTTTGTAGATGAGTGCAGTCTTATCCACATACACGCATCCTCTCTTGATGATGTCGCTGAAAGTCTGTATTCCTACAGGATAACATCTTGTTGCCATACGCTAATTGTTTTATTTTGTTGGCAAAGTTACGAAAAGTTTTTTAATAATCGCCATTTCTTGATGAATATTTGTTCTCCTTCCAAGAAATTCCAGTCTTCTCTGATTAACGTAACGATAGTGCTTAGTCTCAGTCTGGCTATCATACATTTGCGATAACTCCTCTTCTCAGTCGATATTCCATCGGGCTTACCCCGTACTTCCGCTTGAAAGCAGTGCAGAAATGGCTCTGGTAATCGTAGCCCAACTTGATGCCGATGTCGGCGATGGGCAAGTCGGAATCTAGGAGATATTGGCTTGCCATACTCATCCTGTAGTCGAAGAGGTACTGGAAAACCGTAGTGCCAAACTCCTGCTTGAAGGCTTTCTTCAAGGTGCATTCGTTGGTGCCTACCATCGCTGCTAACTCGTGTAGCGAAGGCATTTCTTGATAGTGGGTGAGGATGATGCCTTGGGCATCGTGTATCTTGTCGCGGAGGCTGATGCTCAGGGCTTGGGCGTTGGGCAAGAGACTGGCTGGCATGAGAAATCCCGAAAGACAGTCGATAATCTTCGATTCCAGATACTTCGAGGCTTGGTTGCCTAACAATCGGGAACGTTGGATGTCTCTTGCCGCCTTGATGACTGCAGCTATGGCGGGCTGGTTGTATTTGATGATGGTTTGGGTGTCGAAGGCAGGGTTGGTCAGGGGAGAGAGCGACTCGAAAGCCTGGGGATTGCGCTCGATGAACTCTTCGATGAATGGCTGTGGAATGACCACATTGAAGATTTCGAACTGGGTGCCTTGGTTCAAGTGGGTGTTGGCTCCGCCTTCGCCGTTCAGAAAACAGAGGCTTGCATCGCCTGTTTTCCACATCATTTCCTTTTTGGTACCACGATCGCCGTACACTTCTTTCATGCTGCCGCCAAGGGTTGGCATGGAGAAGAGCAGGGCAGGACGAACCTCGTGCCGGGCGATAAACTGGGTGTTGTTCGCCTTGCCGAGATAGTGCTGGTTCATAATGCCGAACTTCTGGTAATGCCACTCCTTGAGCGAAACTTCCATGGCATCCGAGTCGATGTGGTTGCTTCGTTCCATCCCATGCTGGTCAAAGAAGGTAAGGCCGTTTTGCCTTACTTCTCCTTCTATCTTTCCATCCCTTTTAATCTGACAGTTAATCATTGGCTTATATTTTTTAGTTGTTTTGTCCTTAGATGTTGCGAATAAGCGAATTTCTAGATGCCGATAAGC
>DBLF01000028.1:0-20302 GCA_002297965.1 Candidatus Segatella papionis | reverse complement strand
TAAGCTGTATTCTAGATGCCGACAAGCTGTATTCTAGAAGCCGACAAGCAATAATTTTGTCGCAAATTTACTACATTCTAAGAACATATACAAGTTTATCTCCCAAAAACTAACCCTTTTTTTCAAAAAAAAAGCAACCTGTACGTTTGGAATGTCCTATACGCCCTGAAAGGGCAGAAGCACCTAGCCCAGGGTAACACCTGGGTAGATATGGCGGAATGAATGCGCCCTGAAAGGGCAAAAGCATAAAAAATCACCTAAATGTAGAATGCTTTTGCCCTTACAGGGCGACATCCCGATACCGCTTTACCCAGGGCGTTGCCCTGGGCTATATGCTTCTGCCCTTTCAGGGCGTATAGGATAATTTCAATCGTATAGGTCGAAGAGGTTGCTATTTTCCTCCCAATCTTCCCACGGCATCCGCCGCAGTGTTCTCTCCTCTGTACTGCTTCTTGGCTTGGTTAAAGCGATAGGTGAGGCGGAGCTGCAAGCATCGTGTGTCTTCCCATTTACGCTGTTGGAACCGCACGTTCCCGTAGATTCCGTCTGTTTTATGCCGTATCGTATTGAAGAGGTCGCTCACGTTGAGGCTCAAAGACAGCTTGTCCTTCAGGAAACTCTTGTAGAGTTGGAAGTCGAAGTTGTGGACGCTGCTGATTGTGACGAACTCGTAGGTGCCGCTGCTGCGGTATGAGAACGAGAGGTTCATGTACCAGCCCTTTGGCAAGTGGAAACCGTTGAAGAGGCTGAAGATGTAGTATGGCTTATGGAAACTTTTCTCTTCGCCCAGGCAGACGGCCTTGATGAATCCCTGCTGGATGCCCGCTTGCACTTGTGGCTCGTAGAATCCCCAACGGTGGCGGTAGCCTAGGAAACTGCCCCAGTTCCAGCAATGGTCGGTGTTAATCCAGGTGAGGGTGTTCATCTGTGGGTCGTCGGCGTTCGGCTCGATGATGCTGGTGATGTAATTCTTCACGTAGGTGTAACTAGCTTGTAGGAAGAGGTCGCCGTAGCTAGCCTGGTATTGCAGCTCGTGGCGCTTGGAAGGCTCCAGCTCGTTGTTGCCCACTTGGCGCAGATAGCGATTTGCATAAACCGTACCCGTGTTCAGCTCCTCGAAAGAAGGGCGAGTCTCGGAAGAGCGATAGCTCAGTGATTGGGAAAATCTGCCTACTTGATGGCTCAAGGATAAGGAAGGGTAGAGGTTGTCGTACGTGCGATGAATCGGCTCACCAGCTGTTGTTGGCAGGTAATCGAGACGGCTATCTACGTGCTCGTATCTCAGTCCTACTCTCAGAGAGAAAGGCTTGAAGTCGAGTGAATATTCGGCGAAGGCGGCAGAGTGGTCTTCCTTGGTTATGCTGTGCATGGCGGTTCCCTTGTCGGCAGGTGTGTAGGTGGTGTGCGATTCGCTCTTCACCTTATTATATTCTGATCCGAACATCAGGCTCTGTTGGTCGTTGATTTCGTAGTTGGCGCGAACTTTGGCACCCCATACAGTTCCGTCGCTCTCGGGCAGGAGATAAAGCTTGTTGTTTTCAGCCTGTTCCGACTTTTCATCCACGCTCTGACCTTTCTCTGTGTGCAGCTTCACGAAGTCGCCAAAGAAATTCAGTTTCCATTTCTCCCCGAATTTTCCTTGGTAGAAAGCGTTCACGTGGTGTTGCCAGTCGTAATGGAAGAACTTGTTGTTGCCCGTCACGTGGTCATCCACATGGTCGTCGGTCATCGAATAACTTGTCATCGTAAAAGGCATCGGCTGCTTGATGTTGTAGCCGTCGTACTTTACGCCTATGGTCTGGCTAGGCGACAAGGCAAGGTCGGCACCTCCGCTCCAATAGAAATGGTCGTTGTAATTGTGTTTGCAGTCGAGGGTGGAGGATGCGAGATAGGTGCTGGCTCCGTTTGTCAGGGTATTCGAAGAGCCATTGCTACTGAAAGAGCCATTGCTACCATTTATATAATGGGTAGTAACGTCCTCCTCCGTCCATTTGCCCTGCCAGTTGGCGTAACCCAACTTGCCGTAGTACGTCATCTTTCCGTGGGTATAAGTCAGGTCGAGGTCGTGGTTGTTGCTCACGAAGGAATCAAAGATAGCGCCCGAATTCTCCACGATGGCGAGACCTTCGAGGTTCTTCTTGGTGTTGATGAGGAGTACGCAGCCCACGTTGTTGCCATACTCAGCCCCTGGGTGATGAATCACTTTTACCTCCTTGATTTGAGTGACGGGTAGGTTCTCTACCGTGCTGTAGTCTTGCACCTTGCGGTCGTTGATGTAGATTTCGGGAGCTCCACCCACGAAAGCCACAGGCTTTCCATCCTTATCCTTTATCATTCCAGGCAGTTTGCAGAGCACATCGGTGGTTGTGGGTTCTTTCTCCAGGGAAGTTCCAGTGATACGAGCCACGATGCCGCCGTTCTTCTGTCGAAACTGCGAGCGAGTGCCCTTGATGGTGACGGAGGCGAGTTGCTTCTCCCAAAGAATGCTGTCTTCTTGGGAGGCAGGTTCCTCTGACGAGTTAGTTTGTGCACTGGTTGGCGAGACCATCGCCAGCAAAAGTGTTGAGGCTAGCATCATCTTGTAGCCTCCTCTCAAGGTATGATGAGTCTGAGTTGTTCTATTATGCTTCATAAAAAAATAAAATCTATTTTGTCCATTATTCAGTTCTTATCAGATTGCAAAGTTACTGAATAGCGACAAAATAGATTTTAATATAACGGAATAATTGTCTTGCAGAGCTTTATCTATAATTGTCTTACCACTCTCGTCTGCCATTGCCGAAGCTTGGGCGGTCGTGCTTGCCAGGTTTCCCTTTCTTGAAATCTGGTTTCCCTTTCTTGAAATCTGGCTTTCCTTTCTTGAAGTCCGGTCCTGGCTTGCCCTTGAAATCAGGACGAGGACCATGACCTGGTCGAGGGTCGCACGCAGGGCGAGGTCCATCCTTTCGCCAGTTCTTCTGCTTCGGATACTTAGCGTAGATGTTGTGAACATAAGCATTGCTGCGCCAGCTGATAGGGCGATAGAAGTAGTAAGCATCCTTGTATCTCTTCCACTGCTGGGCGGTGAGCATTCGCTTGAGCTGCTTGTTGCGATACTTCCAACCATTGGCTTCGATGTCACGATAGCTGCGGATGCCATCGAGGTAAGTGAGGTTGATGTTCAGAATGTTGTTACGCTGAACGTTGCTCAATCCCAGTTCCACTACCATCTTGTCGGTGATGAAGCGAGCCTCTGCCTGTATGTCGGTCAATCTCTGAGCGTTTGCTGATGTAAACATCATCAGGGTTGCTACGATAGCTAATAATGTACGTTTCATAATCTTCTCTTTTTAAAGGGTTATTATTCTATTTTTGATGGTGCAATGAAAGTGCAAACGAGAGCAGAGCCAAGCTTGCTTGGACTTTGCCGAGTGCAGCCTTTCTTCTTACACAGTGCAAAGATAGGAAGTTTTGCTGATTGGGACAAGGGGAAAACCATAAACCGCCGTATGATTTTCCCTAAAGGTGTCGGGGATTTCCACTTGTACTATTGCCAAAGAGGGCTATTCCAACTATATAGTTTTTTGCAATTTCCGAGATTTATTTCATAAAAACGAGTGTCTAACTAGCCTTTTGCCTTCCTTATTGTTGAATTATCGCAAAAAGCCAATTTATTTTTCTAACTAGGAAAATATTTTTTCCCAACTGGAAAAATGAAATTTGCTAGTTGAAACTCCATTTGAGTGATGTTTCGGCCCGATTTTCGCAGGTTGCTCGGTTGCGAAAGGGGCAAAAAATGCCAACCTTCTGTCACAGAAGATTTGGACTCGAAAGAGCCAACCGCTTGAAAATAAGCCTTTTAGAGAAAGTTGACATGTTCGCTTGTGTTCCAGTTCCAGTTGTTCCAATTATTTTTCGAGGTACATTTTGTTCCATCTCTCTATATATTATATATATAACTAATTAATATATAGATAGTTATATATAATATAAAAAGAGAAAAGCCAAAATCAGAAGTTCGAAAAATTAATTGGAACAACTGGAACTGGAACGCTTTCGGATTCCCCTTTCCTAGCAAAGCCCCTTTTCTCTACAAAGCCCCCTGCGTCAGTGTCGAGTCTCGCATCCGATGGAATGATGGAGTAGGTGTTTATATATAAATAGTTAAATTTCAGCGCTCTTTGATATTTTGGGGAAGAAAAATTTGCATGCTATTATTATTTTTCGTATTTTTGCCGAATTAAAGAACAATAAGCGTCAATTCGCAAGATTAAAGAACAACAATTCGCAAGATTATGAAAGAAAATAGATACAAATTGCCAGAAAATGGCTTGATGGAGAATGATGGGATGGTTTGTGAGCCGTCTCCAGCTTACGCTACTGCTGTAGCACCCCCTTATAGGCATTTATCTACAGAAATGGACGAAGACGGTATGGAATCTTATCCTTACGGTCGCTCCTTGGAGCAAGTTCGGGAACATTGTGCTCTATTTGAAGAACTCCGTAAGGATTCATCTAGATGGTCTACTTGGGAAGAAGTCAATGCACGTTTACATCAGAAGCATCCATGGTTAAGATAATTGTAGAAAAACTGTTCGAGGAAGAACTCGATAATTGTTTGGGTTTTGCTTACAATGAATTTGGACAGAAGACGGCAGTCCATTGGCAGGAAAGTTATGAGAAAATAATCAATGGTTTGATGAAATACCCAGAGTCTTATCCTCCTGTAAGAGAACTTCGTGGAGTTGGTGTCCTTTTTAGAGGAGCAAAGTTAATGAAAAACTTCAAAATCATATACCATTATGATGAGGCAGAAAATACAGTGTATCTTCATGATTTGTGGAATATGAGAAGAAGTTCTATAAATCTGAAAGGAAGATTCTATGAGTTTGAGAATGTTTAAATAGCCATAATATGAAGAAGAAAGACTATCCGAAAGGTCGCTCCTTGGAGCAAGTTATGGAACATTGCGCCGAAGTCGAAAAGCATTGGAATGATCCAAACTACTGGCATCCCATAGAAGAACTGGAGGCAAGGTTAGAAAAAAAACTAGCAGAATGGGATGGTGATTAAGTGTTTCCTTCCCCAAAATACCAAAGCAGCGCCATAAAAACATAAACGATTATGACGCAGACTTTATTTCCCGAAAAATCGGAATCGCAACCTAAAATCTATGCTTATCAGGAATTGTACAATCCCCACTTGAAAGGATTGCTCAAGGTGGGCTACACTGGCACAAGTCCAAATTTCCGTAATTTGGGTAATAGTTTTTTCAGATTTTATTTGTAATTTTGCATCCGAAACGTGAAATATAGAATAAAAATAGAAATGAAGATGAAGAAACTATTGGTTATTGCTGTGGCTTTGATGAGCACGATGATGCTCCATGCCCAGTCGAAGGTCTATATGACCAAGGATATAAGCCCGGAGGCTCTGGTTCGTATCTACAAGGCGTTGGGCGTGCCTGCCCACGGACGTGTAGCCATCAAGATTAGCTCGGGCGAGATGGGAGGCAACAACTATCTGAAGCCTACCTTGATTCGTAACCTTGTGGATGAGGTGGATGGAACGCTCGTGGAGTGCTGCACCGCATACGGTGGCAGCCGACAGGACAAGGGCAAGCACTGGGAAACCATCCATGCCCATGGCTTCGAAGGTTAGATTCTAGCGCAACTAGAAAGACAAGTCTGCAAGATGTTTTTCAACAGGAATGCCACGGTTGATGTCATCATTGTCCTTGTTGATGTCAATCCAGTTTCTGAGGGTGTCCATGGCAAGGCGAGTGGCGTGGCGCAAGTTGTCGCCATCCTTCAGCCTGCCCACGATGAGGCTCGAAAAAATGTCGCCTGTGCCTGGAAATTGGACCGGTATCTCCTCGTAAGGCAAGAGAAAATGCTCGTCGGTGAGCTGGTTGAAACCTACCACGGCATGTTGACCGTCTACAATGCATGAGGTGATGAGGACGGAATGGGAACCGATGGCTCTCAGTTTGTCGACTAGAGCATACGCCTCGTCGGTGCTGATGCCTTGTTCCTCGTATTTCTCTCCAGTCAAGAGGCAAGCTCGAGGTAGGTGACATGCACCTGCAATGCTTCGACATCCATTCTACCAAGGAGAAGCAATTCGGATTCAGAGCGGAACTGCCTGGGGTAAGCTTGGCATGTTTAGGCGACGAACCTTACAATGCGCTCAATCGCCAGTACATCGAGCACACCGACTGGATGATGTGTGAGGCGTTCTGCCTTTATGCCGACCGCGACACATTCAAGCCTTACGAGAAGTGCCACAGTACGGCGCTAGATGCAGGAAAGCTGGCGGCAGAGCTGGACGTGAAGAACCTCATCCTCTATCATACGGAAGAGAAGACACTCGCCACTCGCAAGGAGACCTATGCGAAGGAGGCCTCCGAAAACTACAAGGGCAGAATCTTCGTTCCGGATGATTTGGAAGAGATAGAGCTGTAAGAGTTTTTATACTAGATAACCATACTTCTTGAGCGCTTCCACCACCCTGCTTTTGTAGTTAGTATCTACCAAGAGGATGAAGCCTTCAGCCTTCAGCGTATATTTACGGATGATAGGGTCGGAGAGGATGATGTGCTGCAATTCCTTGTCGTCGACCGGAATCTGCAGCAGGGTGTATTTATTCTTCGGTGCCTTCATCGGTTTGCATCGCTTCTTGATGTCCTTGAAAAACTGTGTCCAATTGTCGGGCAAGTCTTGGGAATAGATGTATTCCTTGAAGAAATCTATCTTGCTCTTGATGTCCTGTAGTTTCTCGCAACCATTCAGAAAACTCTCGTAGCTCACCTTGTACATCTTCTTGGATATGGCTGTTGCCATGTTGCCAAGGAGCGACTCGTAGGGGTTGTTGTCCACTAGCGACTTGATGATGAGACGCTCGGTGTCCAGCTCGAAGTATTGGATGTCCGCTGCCTTGGTGCGCTCATATTTTCTCTTGATGCCCAAGGCATAGAGCCCCAGGTTGGTGAGTCGCACGTAAGCCAAGGTGTCATAATAAGAGGTGGCTCCCTCGTCTGGCCTCTCCTTGTAGGCTATCTCCACAAATCCGAAGGCTGCCATCATGAAGAGCGCTGCCTTGAGGTAAGGATAGGTCAACTCTTGGATGGTGTCACTGCAATAGAGCTCTTTGCCATCATATTCATTATGAAAAGTGGTCTTGAAGAGGTCTGAATAGTAAAACAGCAGAAATTGACTCTCTGTGTTTTTTGAATTCATTCGGCAATGGAACAAAAGTTTGTCTATCGGCAACCATCCTTCTTTGTGGAATTCCTTCAATACCGACTGAAGTATCCTTATCTGATACCCACAACTGCAATAATCGAACAGGCTTTTTCTTAATCCTGTGATGTGTGGCATAAGGATAGGCATCAAGTACCCTTGCATTTCATTCATTTTCTTGAAGAGATCCTTCAATAGGTCTTGTGTCTCAGTCAAGTCGTTGTTGTATAAGTCCATGCAATAGATGGTGTAGAAATTGAGCACAAACGAAGCGCAGATGTTGGAGAAATACTTGTCGCCATCCGTGAAAAACTCTGGGAGATTGAGAAGCTTGGCTGTCTTTTTCAATTCGCTGGCTGGCAGTTTGTTTCGCCCCAGGTTCAGCTGTCCGCTGTCGAAGAGTGAAGACATAATAGGCATGACGGTGAAAATCGCATTCTCACCGCTATAGGTCTTGTATGCTTCCGCATTAGGTAACTCCTCGCATTTCTCAATGTTCATCAACTCAGGGAAGAGCTGGGGCAATACCTCGACATAATAAGTGTTGCTGGCCAATTCTAGATAATAATTCGAACTCCCGTATGTGTTCTTGTTGGGAAATGGCGCTTTTGCCTCTATAGTGTCGTACCAGTTGCCAAGTTTCTTATTGACCTCAGGATCGTCCCAGAAATACTTGCTTTCCTTAATGCTCGGCTCGCCGAGAATCTCGGTGGCGTCTATATGCAGGATATAATGTTTGGCGACAGTCTGCTTGAGGAGCTCTTTTGCTGGCTCCGACCATTCTTCGTAATATAAGACGAAATTGTTGGTATGCTTCATAATTGCAAGATACGCAGCGTAATCCCTCTTCAGTTTCTTCTTGTTGGAGTACATGAGCGCGATTGGGGCAGGCTCGTATTTCGTGCCGTCCTTGTCCAGTGCCACCAATTTGTACTTCTTGAAAGTCTCACGCAGTTCGTGGGCAGCTTGCTGCAGTTGACTTAAGTCGTTACTGCGAATCAGTCCATCTATAATCTGTAGATTCTCCTCTCCTTCCGGAGCGTATATGATTTTCTCTGTTCGCTTGTCGCTCATGTCCCAGAGTGTTGTTTCTATTGCCATAGTCTTGCTTCTTTTATAAAATGATGTTTTTTTATCCCAAGATGAAGTTGATGTCGTCCTCCGACAGATGCTTGGATGATGAACTGTCGGCACCTATCAATCCTTCGAAGAGCTCTGCCTTCTGCTGTTGCAGCAGTTGTATCTTCTCCTCGATGGTCTGCTGGGTGATGAGCGAGTAGCTGAGCACCTTTGCCTTCTGTCCGAAACGATGCAGGCGGTTGATGGCTTGCTCTTCGGCAGCCTTGTTCCACCAAGGGTCGAAGATGAACACGGTGTCGGCGGCGGTGAGGTTTAATCCCACGCCACCCGTCTTCAGCGTCATCAGCATCACTCGGCATTGCGGGTCGTTTTGGAATCGCTCCACGATGCTCTTGCGGTCTCTCGTCGAACCGGTCATGCAGGCATAGTCTACGCCGTTCTTGTCGAGTCGCTCGCTGAGCTCTTCGATACCGGCGATGAAGTTGAAGAACACCACTACCTTGTGTCCGTTGGCAACGGCTTCGAGGAGGGTGTCGGTCAGCAGGTCGAGCTTAGGCGACTTGATGTGTCCGTCGCTGAGGCTCTCTGGGATGGAGGCGATGCGGCGAAGCTCGTTGAGCGCCTGGAACATCACGAACTGCGATTTCTGGATGCCCTCGGCGGCTATCGTCTGGCGCACCTGGTTGTAATAGTACAGTCTTCTTCGCTCGTAGAAGTCGTGCTGCTCTGGGCTCATCTCAACGAAGAGAGTCTGCTCGATGCGGTCTGGCAGGTCTTTGAGCACATCCTTCTTTAGGCGGCGAAGCATGAATGGGAAGATCTTCTTGCGAAGGCTCAGCAACGTGTCCTTGTCGTTGTCGCGCTGGATAGGACCCGTGTAACGGTTGTTGAAATCGTCCAAGCTGCCAAACATCGTAGGGTTGAGGAATCGGAAGAGCGAGTAAAGCTCCGTTAGGTTGTTCTCCACCGGCGTACCGCTCAGTGCCAGTCTGTGTTCGGCATGGAGCATAAGGGCAGCTTGGGTGGTCTGCGTGGTGGTGTTCTTGATGTTTTGGCTCTCGTCGAGAATCACATAGTGGAAATTCTGCTTGGAGTATTCCTCGATGTCGTTGCGTATGATGGCGTAGGTGGTCAGTATCACCTGGTGCTTTATTGCCTCCTTGATGTCTCGGTCGCCGGCATAATAGGTGTAGACCGAAAGCTCTGGGGCAAACTTCTTCAATTCGTTCTGCCAGTTGAAGAGCAAGCTGCGTGGCATTACGATGAGCGTAGGCTTCTTCACTTTCGGATAGATGAGGGTGAGGACACCGATGGTCTGCACGGTCTTACCGAGACCCATGTCGTCGGCAAGACAGCCTCCCAGGTTGTTGTCGTAGAGATATTTTATCCATTTGATTCCCTCTGCCTGGTAAGGGCGCAACTGGGCATGGAGCTTCGGAGTCTTCAGGGTTTCCTCGGCAAGGTGGTTGAAGCCCTCGTATACCTCACGGTGGTGCTTGAACGCCTCGCCCTCCAATGGTTCGTTGATGAGGTCTTCTATCTCTGGCAGGTCGAAGAAAGACACCTTCAACTTGCCGTCCTTGTCCTTTTTCTTGAAGATGCGTTCCAGTCGGCGCATGTATCCGTCCTCGATGATGGCACGGTTGCCGTCGGATAGCTGGATGTATTTCTTCTTGTTGTATTGTGAGAGGATTTGCTGGAGCGAGAACTGCTCGTCTTCGAGCGTGATGCTGGCGTCGCCCTCCAGAAAGTCGATGCCCGATGACAGGCTGATGTTCAGCTTAGGCATCATCGGCTTCACCTTGTACTCACGCAGTTTCTCGGCGCCGATGAGCTGGTAGGTTCTCAGCAGGGAAGGGAGCGATTGGAGCAGGAACGGACCCGCCGTCTCCTCAGGGATGATGAAGAGATTGTCCTCTACATAGACTTCTTTCTGTGCCGCCTTGCTAGGGGCGTATTGTATGATTTCCTTTCTGAGGTTGCTGGCGATTTCGTCGATAGGCAGATGGGCGAGTCGCTTCACCACAATCTTTTGGTCGAGCGAGAGCGATGCAACCATGCTCAGGTCGAACTGCTGCACAAAGTCGAGCGGCAAGCCCTTGTACGATTCCACGAGTCGAAGGAACAGGGTCTTGTCGGCATCGATCTTCTCAAAGGAAAGAGAAGGGTAGGTACGATGGCGGTGTCGGAGAATTCCACGGTGTAATCCTCATAAGCCACTTGCACGTTTTCGATAAAAGAGAAGAAGACGGAGAGGTATTCCTCCAGCATGTCTTCGGTGAAACGGGTGGCGAAATAGCTGAGTTGCTGATAGTTGTCGCCGATAGGGGCGATAGGGTAGATGACATTGTCTGATAAAACGAAACTGTCGGACAGGAGACTGATGTACAATTTGTTGGTCTCGTATTTCTTAGCTCCGTCGTATTCTTCTGCTTCAGAATTATCCTTGGCAGCAATGACAAAGTGCGGTTCGATATTCCTGCCGTATTTCTTCAGTACCAGTTGGAGTACGGTGGTATCTGGGTGAACGGAGATGGAGTGTCCTTTCTCGTCGATGAGGTTCTTGCAACGAATGAGTTGGTAGAGTAAGTGAGGGTTCTGGCTGAGGCTCACGTCGGTGGTCTCGTTCTCGTCCCAGGAGATTTGGAAAGCCATCTCCTCCTTGATGCTGTCGATGCTGCGCAGGAGTTGCGCCGTGTCGCCCGAATAGTAATGATAGTCGGCATCCACAGGTTTCAAGTTCTTGTTTACCGGGATGATGACCGTATCATTTTCCTTAGTTTTTATCATGAAGAAAATTTCCTTGCCCGTCATCGTCTTGCCGCTCTTGGCAACGGTGATGGGTTGGAGTTTCTTGAGTTGTGGCAGGAAATCATTCATTTTGTCTTTACGTTTTATTTTTATATTTTTCTGCAAATTTACGACTAATATTTGGAATATGCAAACATTTGTGGTCAAAAACTTTGGCGGTCTCGGATAAATGTCGTAATTTTGCCATCGTGTACCAATCATGGTATATGCAACTTTTAAAAATTTAATAACTATGCCAAGAGCTACAGGACCGATACATTATATCGAGCACCGATCTCCGATGAAGGACGAGACTGGCGAGTATTTGATTCATCCAAAATTCGTCAATAATGATGTCTTCGACTTCAAGGACATGACTGAGGCTATGAGGAGCGACCATCAGATGGCTCCCTCACAGTTTGTGGCAGCTATGGAGTCTATCAAGGACGAGACGCTTTGGGCACTCGCCGATGGCAAGGACGTGAGGATTGGCGACATGCTGATTATTCGACC
This sequence comes from Candidatus Segatella papionis, assembly GCA_002297965.1. Lineage (GTDB taxonomy): Bacteria > Bacteroidota > Bacteroidia > Bacteroidales > Bacteroidaceae > Prevotella > Prevotella papionis. The sequence continues at coordinate 8,699 of DBLF01000028.1, read as the reverse complement.
TAAGCTCGGCTTCGTGGAGCATGAGGATGAACAAGGAAATCCTTATCACAAGGTTTATCATGAGGGCGACAAGATTCCGGCTAGCGAAGTGCGTGTGGTGGGCTTCGAAGTGAAGACGACCAAGGAATTCAACAAGGAGTTTTATAAGAAATATGACCGTGGATGCAGTCGCCATCAATGGAAAGGTTCGATGCCAGCCAAGGAGTCTTCCGAGGAACTGGTGCTCATCACCAACCATTGCAAGCAGCATGGTTTTATCACGGTCAAGGATTTCCGTCGCCTGACGGGCTGCTCCGATTATCATGCTCGTGAGGTGCTGAATGGATATTGCGAGTGTCCGTTCCCAAAGATGACTTGCGAGAAAGTGGGCAACGCCTATGTCTATCGCAGGATGGGAGTCTAGAATTTTATAGCAAGATGGAAATATGTGAACTCTTGCAGAAAAAAACTTTAAAATAGAAAAGAAAACAAAAGTTCCTTCAGCTTTTCTCTTAATCTCTTGAAAGATAAAGAGTTTTGCTGAAGGAACTTTTGTAAGATATAATGGATAGGTATAAGATGTAATGTGTAAGCTATGCAAGGGTGTCTATGATTCGGAAACCAAGTAGAGGTTTCCGTATTGGGTATGGAGTGGATTGCCAAACAGTCTTGTCAGCGCTCGGCTGAAGCTTCTCAAGTTGACATTCTCGATGCCTTTCACATGGAGCTTTCTCAACTTTTCCAACATGGTCTCCGCACTCAGTTTCAAACCTTCCTCCCCCTCGGTTAGTTTGTGGTAGTATCGGGTAATGGCGGTTTCCAATTCATTCTTCACATAGTAAGGCTGGTTGTGTTGTTCCATCTCCTTTTCGTCCGACTTGGAGAAGAAGTAAGGTTCGCCTCGCTCAATCTCATCCAGCAGTTGGGCGTAAATCTGTTGGTGCTCGATGCCTTCCACATCAATCATCACCTCTGGCTCTAAGATGAGGAAACGGCGGGAACCAGTGCGATCGGTTAGCAACTCACGCTTGTTGCTAGTCCCGGTGAAGGAAGCCGAACGAGGCAAACGGTTGAAGTTCTTCTTGTAGGCACCGATGAAGCTAGGTTTCATGGTCTGCATCAGCGTCTTCATCATTGGCATTTTCTTCGGATTCTCCTTGTCCAGCTCATCGTCGTTGATGATGGCGAACTCCACAATCTTGCGTTGTGCGTTGCTTTTTTGGTTGAGCGAGAAGTCGTCGGTGTAATAGTCTCGAAGTTCTGGCGGCAACAAACTTCTCAGAAAGGTGCTCTTGTGGAGACCTTGCGTGGGCGAAACCAAGGTGAGCATCACGCTGTTGGCATGTTGCTGGTCGATGCCTGCCATCTGCGCCACCATGGCTCGGAGCCAGATGCGTCCCATCTTCAGACAATAATCGGAGTGGTTGATACGAGCGAGGAAATTGGTGATTCGGTCCTTGCCGTCCCATGTGTCTCTCACTTTATTTATATAAGAGCGTATGGGGTGGTAAGGTTGGGCATACTTCGACTTGATGAGTCGTTCTACGAAATGGTCGCGCACAAAGATGCCAGCCTCCTGCACCTCGATGGCGATGGTGTTGATGGCGTACTTGTCGATGATGTCGAAGTCATTTGCCTCATGTTGAGGCTTGCAGTCGAAATCATTAGCCTCATGTTGAGGCTTCTTGCGATATTCGAAGACATCGGTGATGACGTTGTATCGGAAATCGTAATGAGCCAGTAACCATTGCTGCATGTCGTCGATAGGGCGAAGGTAGCTGTGGGAGCGCTTGTGGTATTTCGCCTCCTCGTCGAGTTTTTGGTTAGCCTTCTCCTGTTTTTGGTTTTCCTTTTCTTTTTGAAGGTTCATTTTCTCCTGCTGGAGATTCTCTTTAAGCAGAGCGTTCTGCTTTTCGAGTGCTGCGACATACTGAGTATCGTCGAGCATTCTCTTGATTGTGTCTTTTATTCTCATGACATATTTTATTATAAATGTTATACTTTCAAATTGCCGAGTGCAGCATATCTGTTGCAAAGATACAACATCGGATAGGGCATTTGCAAGTCTTTTGACTAAAAAAATGCTAGAAAACTGAGGAGGGGAAAAAGAGCTTCTTTTGAGGGATAGTTTGCCGTCTTCCGAGGGATAAGTAAACATCTTTCGAAGTCTTTCGCCTAGGCTCGAAAGATTTTTTGACTACCGTCAAAAGTATTTTCGACTACCGTCAAAAGTTCTTCTGACGATAGTCAAAAGACTACAAAAGAACTTCCTTTGTCCCTTTGAAGTTATCTTCCCATCCCTCAAGACATTATCTTTTCTCCCTCTTCCTGAGCTTTCCTAAAAAAATAATTATTGATAAAAGTTCTTTCAGTGAAAGTTATTGAAAATCAGTCGTTTATCCAAAATGCTGAAGGAACTTTTGAAAAGAAAAATAAAAATATAATTCCTTAAAAAGCCTACAGTCTCATAATTTATTTGAATTTTATTTGGAGTTTATAGATAAAAGTCGTAACTTTGCGGTCAAGATGGTAAAGCATTTATATATCATAGCAGGTTGTAATGGTGCTGGCAAGACGACAGCGTCCAATACGATACTTCCCAAGTCATTGCTTGTGAAGGAATTTGTCAATGCCGATGAGATAGCCAAGGGCTTGTCGCCTTTCAATCCCGAAGGCGTGGCTATAGAAGCAGGTCGCTTGATGCTCAAGAGAATAGATGAACTGCTTGATGCCGGAGAATCTTTCTCTATCGAAACGACTTTGGCAACTAAGTCGTATGTCAATCTTGTGAGAAGGGCTCATGAACGAGGATATATGGTACATTTGCTGTTTTTTTGGCTTGATAGCGTGGAACTCGCGAAGAGACGTGTGGCAAAAAGAGTGGCCTTGGGTGGGCATAATATCCCTTTGCCTGTCATCGAACGAAGGTATAAAGCAGGAATAAAGAATCTTCTTGAAATTTTTATGGATGAGGTTGATATTTGGTCTCTCTATGATAATACTAGAGGCGATGCAACTTTGGTCGCTTTTGGTGGCATGAGGATTCGTATGAGAATTAAAGATAATGTGAAATTTGAAAAGTTTAAAGATTATGAGTGATAGAGAAGTGGAGGAGTATCTCTTGAAGATACAAGATGGGTTGCAAGAATCTAGAAAGCAACTCTTGCAAGAATATGCTTTGCATGATGAGTCGATAGTCGTAGGCGATGGTCAGGGCAATGTACTAGATGTTTCTGCTAAACAGGTTTTAGCACAGCACCCTGAACTGTCTGTGTAAATGATAGCCTCCTCATTGCTATGGAAAAGATAGCAATGAGGAGGCTTTGTTTTTGAGTTGCGTGCTCTAATACGTTTTTTTTGAAACTTTTTCTCGAAAAGTTTCCTTTTTCTTTTGTCTTTTGTTGATTTTGTATTACCTTTGCATTTGGATTGATTTGCCTTCGGGTGATGACATCTGTTTTTGTGGGTAAAAATAATAGCGTTTGCTGTTTATTCGATAATAATGTTCCAGAAGTTTGGCCGCGGAAAGAACAACACTACAGAATAAATAAGTAAGCGTCCGCTATAGCGTGGACGTTGAACTTATCTGTAGTGTATAGGTTAGGCCAAACACCTTGGAACGTTGGATAAGTGGATTCGTCCACGTTTCTGCGTTCTGATGGGGATGAGGCTGAAGACTTGATGCAAACCTAAGTTTGGCTTTGTTGCTCTGTATATATAATAAGGTATTTATGATAAGTGCTTATTGTATGAAAGGTGTTTGGTGAGAATCTTTTATTGTGTAGAGTAACAAGGCAGTCGCATTAAAACTATATTCTAAAAGCTTTAATGCTATGGCAAAATCATTGATTGAAGAACTACCTCGTATTGCGAGCGAAGGTAGGCAGGAGGCTCAGCGCATCATCGAGCGACTGAGCAGTGGCACACGCATTGGATTGCAAACCAATGAGCTGGTGCTGCCTCGCAAGGATGTCTCGGGATTCTTCCGTGGACAAGTACCTAACATCCCTAATGCATTCAATGCCGCACTGGATGGTGGCACTTGGATGAACCGACTCATATATGGTGACAATCTCTTGACCATGCAAGCCTTGCTTGCTGGTGACCCTCAGACGGGCTTGCCTTCACTTAGAGGTAAGGTCGATTTGATTTATATTGACCCGCCGTTCGATTCGAAGGCGGATTATAGAACGAAAGTTACTTTGCCAGGGATTGATATTCAGCAAAAACCAACAGTTATAGAGCAGTTTGCTTATGCTGATACTTGGGAAGAAGGGACAATATCATATCTGAGAATGATTTATCCAAGACTTGTACTTATGAAAGAATTGCTTTCTGAGAGAGGAAGTATTTATGTGCATATTGATTGGCATGTAGGAGCTTATATGAAGATTATTCTTGATGATATTTTCGGTAAGGATAGACTTCTTAATGAAATCATGTGGTGTTACACTATTGGGGGTAAAGGAAATAGTTTTTATGGGCGTAAGCATGATACTATTTTGCTTTATTCAAAGTCTCCGAATTATACTTTTAACGGAAAGGATAAGGACGTTATTGTGCAGCGAAAACTTAATACGCATATGCGGACTAAAATTGATGAAGACGGAAGAGAATACCAAGAAAAAACAGATAAGAAAAGCGGAAAGGTTTATCGTTATTATGTTGATGAAGGAAAAGTCCCAGAAGACTATTGGACTGATATTGAACAATTAAATAGGGAGGATGCGGAAAGAGTTGGCTATGCTACTCAAAAGCCAAGCAAATTATTGACAAGAATTATAGCAGCCTCTTCCAACGAGGGCGACCTCGTATGCGATTTCTTCGGCGGAAGCGGAACGACAGCAGCTGTAGCCGAGAAATTGGGTCGTCGTTGGATTACCTGCGACATTGGCAAGCCTGCATCCTTAGTGATGCGCAAGCGTTTCATCGACCAAGAGGTAAAGCCTTTCCTCTATCAGAGCATTGGCGACTATCAGAAGGAGGCGTTTCATAACAACAAGAAGCTGCGTAGAGTAGGCGACTTGTCGCAAGTTGTCTTGGGCTTGTTTGGTGCCTTGCCATTCTCCCCAGAACAGGTGAGCGATAGAAACTTTGGTTATATCAAGGGTACTCGTAACTTAGTGATGGTAGATAGTCCGAACCGCTTGACCACTGCCGCTACTGTTCGCCGTGCCGTAGAGGCGAAGGCTTCTCTGCTTGGTGGCGATTGGGATAAGGTCATCGTGCTCGGTTGGAACTTCGCCTTCGACATTTCACAAGCCATTGAGAAATATAAGAACAGCAATGTGGAGGTACTTGTCATCCCACCAGACTTGCTCGACAAACTCTCGAAGAAAGGCTTCAGAAAGCTCATCGCCGACAAGACCGTCCGCTTCTCATCCCTCCAATACCTGGTAGTAAACCCAGTGAAGGTAACTCCAAATGGAAACGGAGAGGATGAACTCGACATCAGCCTCAGTAACTATGTGTTGCTTTCGCCAGACAACATCCCATTGGATGACAAGGACAAAGCAAAGCTACAGCAGGTGATGGAGCAAGACCCATTGTCGCTCATCGAGTATTGGAGCATCGACCCCGATTATGATGGCGAAACCTTCCGCAGTACTTGGCAGGATTATCGGGAGAACGTGGATAATGACAGCGACCCATTGCATTGCGTCTATTCCACTCGCTTGGCGATGCCTCATAAGTCGGAAAGAAAGGTTTGCGTCAAGGCGGTGGATGTGTTCGGGTTCGAGAGCCAAGTCATACTCAATGTTAAGTGTTAAATGTTAAGTGTTAAATGGTTAATAGAATAATGACTATGGCAATCAATTCGAATAATATATCTTTGGAGTTGGCACATCGACTCACCGATGTGGTCAATGCGGCATGGAAGAGTGGGGAGATGCTGGAGAAGGTGACACCTACCACTGCCTCGCTCTTGAATTATTGGTTTGGCGAAGGCTTTTGCAACGGGCGTGAGCGAAACTTCCACGAAGGTCAGCGACAGGCGATTCTCAACATCATCTATCTCCATGAGGTGTTGGGAGAGACCCAGGTGCTCGATGCTTACGAGAAGGTTATCCCGGAACTGATGGACAGGGCAGACTTGGCGCAACTTGCCAAGCCGAAGTACCAGTTCCCGAAGTATGCCGTGAAGATGGCTACGGGTACGGGAAAGACTTGGGTGATGCACGCCCTCTTGATTTGGCAGATGCTTAATGCCCGACATGAGGATGTGGAGAGTGGACGATTCACCCAAAAGTTCTTGATTGTGGCTCCGGGCTTGATCGTCTATGACCGTTTGCTCGATGCCTTTTGCGGCAGAAAGAAGCGAGACGAGGAATACCGAGACCCGCAGACCAACGACTACTATATGAACCAAGACATCTTTGTTCCAGAGCGTTATCGTGACGAGGTCTTCTCCTTTATCCAAAACAATGTGGTGACCAAAGAAGACGGCATTGGCAGAAAGACTACAGGCGAAGGACTGATAGCCTTGACTAACTGGCACCTTTTCGAGAACCAGATGGAAGATAAGGAGAATGACGAGGACGTGGATGATTCCAATACAGTGACACCACAAGAGATCGTGGGCGACCTTTTGCCTGTTCGCCCAGGCAAGTCGGCAGGTAATGACCTAGGTATGCTCGACCGCAGAGCCTTGGGCGGAACGGAGCTGGAGTATCTCGCCGGCTTGGAGGACTTGATGGTTATCAATGATGAGGCTCACCATATCCACGAAATCAAGCGCAATGGCGAGACCGAGGAGGTGGAGTGGCAACGAGGCTTGAATGCCATCAGTGCCACGAAGGGAACTCGCTTCATGCAAGTCGATTTCTCTGCAACGCCTTTCGATACCAAGGGAACGGGTGATAACCAAGTGAAGCTCTTCTTCCCTCATATCATCGTTGACTTCGACTTGCCGATGGCGATGAAGCAAGGACTTGTAAAGCTCCTCTTGCTCGACCGCCGACAGGAACTCACCGAGTTGGAGACCTTGGATTATAATGCCGAGCGAGACGAGCAAGGCAAGGTGGTAGGATTGAGCGAGGGACAGCGCCTGATGCTGCGAGCCGGACTCACCAAATTGCAAAATTTGGAGGAGGAGTTTGTGAAAACGGATGCCTCGAAGAACCCGAAGATGCTCATTGTTTGTCAAGATACCACCGTCTCTCCATTCGTGGAGGAGTTCTTGAAATCGGAAGGATTGGAAGACGAGGACATCGTGACCATCGACTCCAACAAGCAGGGAGAGGTGAAGGACGAGGAATGGAAGGCAATCAAGGCGAAGCTCTTCGACATCGACCATTACAAGAGTCCGAAGGTAGTCATCTCCGTGCTGATGCTCCGTGAGGGATTCGATGTCAACAACATCTGTGTGTTGGTTCCGCTACGTTCTTCCCAAGCGCCTATCTTGCTGGAGCAGTTGGTGGGAAGAGGTTTGCGACTGATGTGGCGAGAACCCATCTATGCCAGCACCAAGTGGGAAGACCGCCAGCGCGTATTGCGACTACATAAGCCGCCAAAGACCTATATAGACACCCTTTCCATTGTAGAGCATCCTGCCTTCATCAAGTTCTATGACGAACTACAGGAGCAAGGCTTGGTGGCTATGGACGAAGGCGAGGTCGGTGCAGATGGTGTCACAGGCGACATCATCACCGTGGGACTTCGAGAGGATTATGAGGACTATGACTTCCAATGGCCAGTCATCCTGCATGATTCCATCGAGGAGTTGGAAGACTCGGAGATAGACTTGGAAGACTTGCAGCCGTTTACCTCGTATCCCCTGAATTTGTTGCGTAAGTTCTTGGCAAGGGATGGAGAAACCTTCGTGTCGCAGGAGTCACTCACCAAGACTACTTTCGGCAAGTATAAGGTGACTGCCAACCTCTTCAATGCCAATGGATATAATGAGTATCTGCAAAAGCTGTTGCGAGTAGTGACCTTGCGTTTCGAGAATTGTCGCCGTCAGGGATTCCCTACCATTCAGATTAATGAGGCTCAGACGGTACAGGTGATGGATTGGTATATTCGCACCAAACTCTTCGCCCAGCCTTTCGACCCATTCCATGGAAGCGACTGGAAGATACTCTTGGCACAGAATGGTATTGTCACCCAGCACATTGTGCAGCAGTTTGCCGTGGCTATCTATAAGATGCAGAACCGCTTGACCACGATAGATGCAGAGGTTTCGCTCACATTCTTCTCTTCCTTGCAAGCCATCAAGATGCGAGAGTCGTTCTCCATAGAAGTAAGCAAGTGCATCTATCCACGGTTGGGTTATCCATCGCATGGCGGCGGATTGGAAAAGGCCTTTATTGCATTTTTGGACAAGGATGCGGAAGTGGAGCGATTCTTGAAAATCAATGAGTCGGGACATTCCTTTGCCATTATCTTCTATGTGAGAAAGGACGGTTTGATGGCAACCTATCATCCTGATTTCATTGTGGCTACGGCAGATAAGGTCTATCTGATAGAGACCAAGGGCGATGACAAGGTGGACGATGTCAACGTACGACAGAAACAGACTGCCACCATCGAGTGGATAAAGAAGGTTAATGCCTTGGAGCCAAAGAATAGGATGAATCGCACTTGGGAGTATGTGCTCATCGGTGAAAGTGTATTCTACTCGTTGAGTGGAAGTGGAGCTACGATAACGGATATTTGCAACCATTGCAGGGTTTCTTATTCGATGGCGACGGGAAATCTGTTCGAATAATAATCTTTTT
>DBLF01000123.1:102704-125044 GCA_002297965.1 Candidatus Segatella papionis | reverse complement strand
TGGCTCGTGAGCATCGCCGCCACTTCGACATCCCAGTGGTGGGCATCACCGGCACCAACGGCAAGACCACTACCAAGGAGTTGGTTTCCGCCGTGCTCGGCGAGAAGTACAACGTGATGTTCACGCAAGGCAACTTCAACAACGATGTGGGCGTACCTAAGACCCTCTTCCGTCTTGCCCCAGAGCACGAGATTGCTGTCGTAGAGATGGGAGCTTCCCACCCTGGCGACATCAAGAAACTCGTGGAGTACGTGGAACCAACCTGCGGAATGATTACCAACGTAGGACGTGCCCACCTGCAAGGTTTCGGTAGTTTCGAGGGAGTGAAGAAGACCAAGGGCGAACTCTATGATTTCCTCTCTGCCCACGATGCCCTCGTATTCATCAATGCCGACAACGAGCACTTGATGCAGATGGCAGAAGAGCGCAACATCAACCGCCTCATCACCTACGGCAAGGACGAGAACTGCGATGTTTGGGGCGAGGTTATCTCTTGCGCTCCGTTCCTCAAGTTCCGTTGGCGCAAGGAAGGCATGGAATGGCACGAGGTACAAACTCATCTCATCGGCTCTTACAACATCGACAACATGCTTGCAGCCATCACCATCGGTCTCCACTTCGACGTGAAGCCTCAGCAGATAGATCATGCGCTCGAAAACTATATTCCTAGCAACAACCGTTCGCAGCTAGAGGAAACCGAGCACAACAAGCTCGTGGTGGATGCCTACAACGCCAACCCTTCGAGCATGGCAGCCGCCATCGAGAATTTCCGCCTCATGGATGTACCTAGCAAGATGGCGATTCTCGGACAGATGGGCGAGCTCGGCGAGGTAAGCCACGAAGAGCACCAAAAAGTCGTAGACCAACTCGAAGCCGCAAACTTGGAGAATGTTTGGTTGGTAGGCGATGAGTTCAAGGACATCCCTTGCAACTATCGCAAGTTCCACGATGTGGAGGAAGTGAAGGAAGCCATCAAGCAAGACCAGCCTCACGACCATTATATCCTCATCAAGGGTAGCAACAGCGTGAAGCTCTTCCAGCTGCCAGAGCTACTATAAATTCTCAGAAACAATAAAAAACAGACACAAAAAAACCCGGCAAGAGTAACATTGCACCAAACTCTTGTCGGGCTTTATTGCAGCAATACATTTTGCTTAACGCATCAAGTTCTTACACCTCATCCATTCTCCACAATTTCCAGCCATCAAACTGCATGATAATCTTATGCAACTGGGTTCCTTGGCGCAAAGCCTCCACATCACAATCCGGGCGCACTTCGCCTGTACTCTTATAATAATTGAAGATGTCATGTACATCCTCTGTAGAGAAGCCAAGCATCTGATTGAACTCCGGCTTGGTGGAGATATGCCAACCGATATTGAAACCACTAGTCACATCATCGAGCGTCACAGGACTGACACCTGAGATAAAGATACTTTCAAACGAGCCTTTGAACTTCTTGAAGATGTCACGATAGAAGCCCTCGGCATGGGTCATCGCCCAATACACCTTCTCGCCCTGTTCATTGAGCACGGTGTTGGTAAAGTTGTCATACTTGTATCATAGCAATTTCGTTTGAATTCAAATCTGCCCACAAGGATAAAGGATTTTATTGATATTGCCAAATATTCTTTCAACAAAATGTTTCGCTAGGTGTTCCGACGGATTTGTAATCCGTCGTTAAATAAGGTTCGACCTATTAAATTTGCGGATTTGAAATCCGCCCATCATTTTTGATGTTCGTGGGGAAGGGGGATTACAAATCCCCCAAGCCTAAAAAGGTCGAAATTTTCTTGACTGCGGATTGCAAATCCGCAGGAACACCTAGCGGAGCGATGACTATATCCGGCGAGACGGAAGAAATTCGATGCAAGACATAAAAATACAATTAAATCTTTGGTGTATTGAAAAATAAAGTGTATCTTTGTCGGCAGATTTAAGAATCTCAAACAGATTGCCATGGGTAGATACATAAACCCTTTTACCGATTGGGGCTTCAAGCGTCTCTTCGGTCAAGAATTCAGCAAAGATTTGCTGATTAACTTTTTGAACGACCTTTTTGAAGGAGAGTTCCAAATAAAGGACGTTACTTTCAAAGATAAGGAACTATTGGCAGATTCCAACGACCTGCGTGGTTGTATCTTTGACATATATTGTGAGACTGACGATGGAAAGCATTTCATCGTTGAGATGCAGAACAGATGGGTTCCTTTCTTTGTGAATCGCTCCATCTATTATGCTAGCAAAGCTTTCGTTGCCCAGCGCAAGAAACTGGACGAGAAGGGAGAACGAACCCCGACTCTATATCAGTTCTTGCCAGTGTATGTGATATGCGTTATGAATTATATGCCAAAAGATAATGAGGTGACGAAGTTTAAAACGGACGTAGCTTTGAGGGAAAAGAACAGTGATAGTTTCTTCTCCGACAAGTTCCGTTTCATCTATTTATCTCTTCCGTTCTTTGATAAAGAGGAAGCTGAGTGTGAGACTGGTTTTGAAAAATAGATTTATGTTTTGAAGCATATGGAAGTATTGGAAAGATTGCCATTTACGGCACAAAAGAAGATATTCAATCACCTTGCCAAGTTGGCAGACATTCGCTGCTTGAGCAGTGAAGAGCAGGAGAAGTACGACGAAAGCGTAAAGGCTGTCGATGATTACTACTCTGGGCTTTATGGTTCGTATATGGAAGGTGAGGCTAAAGGTCGTAAGGAAGGTATTTTTGAGGAAAAATTATCTACGGCCCGCAAATTACTTGCTTTAGGAATCTCCAGTGAACAGATATTGCAAGTTACTGGCTTAAGCGCAAACCAAATTGCGAATTTGAGATGTAATTAGGTTGAGAAAATATAAATATGGATAGAGAGAGCATTTGCAATCCGCCATTTATAACAAACTCCCGCCAAGCAGATAGAGATATGCTTAACGGGAGTTTTATTTTTTGTGGGGGATTACAAATCCCCCAATTCTAAAGATGTCGAACATCTTTTGACTGCGGAGTACATTGTTAACCTCCTAGTAAGATGTTTAATTCTTTACATCTTGCTCAGAGTTTGTTGCATCATTAGAAGACCAGGATGTGCCTTGTACCTCAAATGTAATTGGAACTTTTCCATCTCCATTAATACGAAGAACTAGTTTATTAATTCTACCTGCAGTAAATTCAGAGAGACCATTTACCTTCGTAAGTTCAACCGACTTCTCTTCACCACTATCGCCAACAGTATATGTAGCTGATATATAAATACCCTCATGCAATATCATCTCAGCAAAAGGAGCTATAAAGAAACAATATTGACAAAGACTCTTATTGCGAGTATCCGTATCAGCATCACCCAACTTAATTGCATCTTTTGCATCAGCAGCTGGTGCTACATCCATCCCATCAGCACCTATCAAATCGTAAGCTTTATATCCAGAATTTATCAAATCACTTTCAGAAGATGCATCTGTTACTGGAACAAAACCTGAACCAGCAAACGTCCAAGTATCACTAGTTCTGCCCAATACGTCATCATCAGTTCCAAGCTTCTCTTCAAAATTACAAACTTTTTCTGAACTTGGCAGATAAATCTTCAAGCTCTTGAGATTAACAGCATCTCCACCCTCTTGCGAGTAAGCATAAACATCAAGGCGAGACAACGCATGATTCATTCTGAGCTGAACAGGCATTTTCTTTGCCCCAGAAATGCCGATTCGCTTAGCCACAACAATATCAGCAGCAGCGGCATGACTGCTCCCTATAACAGTATAACTCATATCCTGCTGTATCAGAGGAACATTTGCTACACTCAGATAAGCATCGCGATGATCTGTAGCAGCTGTGAAAGTGGTCCCGAAAGAACGCTGTCCTGTTATTGCTATAAAATCATAAGTCTTGTCAGACTCCCAATAGGCTACATCGCCATTACCTTGCCAACTGTTTGAAGTATTCAATACCTTATTCAATGGTTTGCTTTCCCCATCAATACCGAATACACTTTCTGCATCACTCGATGAAGAATTAGAATATTTGAGACCCCAAACAGTAACTTCCTGCTGCCGAATGTTATCATTGGTAATCTCACAATCTGAACGTGTGTTCTTATTCACGAAAGGAGAGTCGAAAGAGATGGCTGCCTTACTAGGCTGAGTACCACCAGAAGTCATCAACTCATCGGTGTTGCTGCAACTTGCCAATACCATTAGCGCAGTTGCGAAAAATGCGAATTTCTTCATAATTTTCAAATTAAAAAAGTTACTATTATATTTATTATTACTTGATTTCTTGTCTTACATCTGGAACATTACCTAGGGGCTAAATATCTTGTTCTGTTTGGCTCTCATCCCAGCCACCAACGTTTATGTTCCAGCCTCCACCTCCCCCTGTATCAACCTTCACTTGGTCGAGGTCTATCTGCAGATTGATGACTCCTCCTTTGGGCAATCCCTTGATTTGGTCGGTGATGTCGAAAGGGATGCAAACCCTTGCCCCACTCTTATATTTTACAGCCAAATAGCACATATTGGCTTCATCGCTATCGGTGGGTCTGCCAAACGTCGTAAAGCGACCACCTATCAGCGCATCGGCTTCAGAAGATAATGCCCTCGTGGGCGAGGATGCTTGCTTGCTCGAAGCTTGCCCACCCGAATCTTGCTTGTCCAGCTCTTGATAGACCGAGGAGAATTGATGGGCAACAGATTCTGTCCCCGTCTGCCCCGTCATCAAATCCACCGACTTTGCCAAGCCACTCACTGTAAAGATACCGCTGCTCTTGATTCGACCTTTGTTGTTGAGCAATTCCACCTGCAAGAGGTAGATGAAGACACGAGGCTCCAACTCGGCGTTTATCCTCAATAGATAGATGTTTTCCTCTGGCACATACACATAGTCTTCTAGCTTGTCGCTTATCGTGACATCTGCGTACATCGAGAAGATTTCGTCAGGCATCTCATACACCGTCAACTTTTTGGTGAGCGAATCGGGCAACTCGCTATAATTGTCGGGTATCGTTGTGGCTGTAACTATGTGATAGTCGTCGCTTGTATTCACTCTCAGATTCTCGTAATCCTTGGTATAAGTGAAGAGCTTGTAATCGCCATATCCTAAGTTGAGACGAGTGGATTCCGAAGCCACATCACGCTGCCCTACCAGCTTGCCACTCTCTGCGCTATAATAGTTATAATGAAAAGTCTCAGGCTTGGTGTATCCCAGTTCTCCTTTCAGAGAGGTATCCCAATCCACCTGCCACTTGCTCTGCCAATCAGTTTGCCAAAGCATGTCTATCTTGACATTTTGCTCTACCTCTGGTCTAATCTCAACTTTGCCAGCCATATGAAGCAAAGGATCATGCATATCGGCGCAAGACGAAAAGATGCAGAGAAAGAGAGCTTAAACAGTAAGCAGCTTATCTTTTATCATTTTATTTTTTTATAGCAAGTCACAACTTACAGAGATTCCCAGACGGGTGATTCCCCAGTAATTCAAAACGCTCTTGTAACGACGGTAATCGGCTGGATTGTCGTGCCAATCGAAGTAGGTGTTGCCTTTCTCCGCCCAATCTTCCGCCGCATGATAGCCATCGTATCGGCTGTGCAGGTAACCAAGGGCTGCATTTGCCTCCCATTTCCATCGAGAAGAAGGAGAGAAGCGCTTCACGTAGCCCCATCCCAATCCCAAGCCATAGTTCTTGCTCCATTTGTCGGACAGCCATCCCTTGGTCTTGGAGAACTGGATGTCGTAAGCACCTATGTTAGCATAAGCACTGAAGTAATGACCTGTAAAGGCCGAGGCATCCCAATAATAACGACCTTCGAGAAGGATGTTATGGACAATCCAAGTCTTGTTGCGGCTATCACTGCGCCAAGGCGACCAAATGATTTCTGCCACAGGAGTGATGTGACCGCTGCTTGGCAGATATTCGAGGGAAAGGTTGGGCGTTGGTGCCCAGCCGTATTGTGGGATGAACATCGCCAAATCATAAAGGACATTGGTCTTGACATTGAGGCTTGCCCGTTCGCTGCTTGTTCGCTGATTGCCAGCGGATTGCAAATCCGCTGGAACGCCTAACGGGATGTTGGCTTCGCTCGATTTCTGAAGAGAATCTCGGATACACTCGGAAGAGTCCAAAGCGGCAACATTCTCGCTTGTTCGCTGCTTGCCGTCGGATTGCAAATCCGACGGAACGCCTAGCGGGGTATTATCATTGCCTGTCTGCGAAGGAACACCTTGCGGGGTGTTGGTTTTATCTCCCTTTTTGCTTACGTATAGGAGCACACGAGAAGCTCGAAGCTCTGGGAAATAATGGCGGAGGAGCATCTTCCACGCCTTGCCGCCATCCAATTGCTGCAAGGCACGCTTGGTTTCCTGCGCATTGCCTTGATGCTTATCTATCAAATTGATGATTTGCGAACGATGCGGCAAGTTCTTGTCACGCTCGCTCTGCAACAACCAGCGCAAGCACTCATAATCTTCCAGGGCATACTGCTCGTCGATGCAGGAATCAGGGAGAGCGATATACTTGGAAAGGGTTTTGGCGATGGCACGAGCACGCAGGTGCGACAAACGACCATTGGTTCGCTCATTGCCATCGGGCGAAGCGCTGCCTCTCGCCACGAGCATTCGGCTCACGACATATTCATCGTTCAACTGTTTGACAGCTTTCACCAACTGGCAAAAGCCTTTGTCATTATTAGGTATGATGGCACTTCCCACAGGGAAATGAACCACCACAGCATTCTGTAAGAAAGTATCCAAGGAAAAAGAAGGCACATCATCGGATTCTTCTATGTATATGACAGGAATAGATTTACCCCCCATATCATAGAAGAAGCAGCAGCTTTAGCCGGAACTAAAGTCACTAAAATTGCCAAAACCAAGGAGGTAGGCAACCATAACTTACTATGATGATTCTTCTTAACCATAACTTTGATTTTGCCGCAAAATTAGGGAAAAAAGCGATTGGCATAGGGGAATAATTGTTTTTTTAGGGGGAATATTTGTGGAAAAATGCAGCCTTATAGGGTTTTGATGTATATGACTTAGAAATGAGATAAGACTGCGATTTCTGTCAATTGCATCGTAAAAACAAATAAAAAAGTATCTTAGGATACATTGCCAAGTATCCTAAGATACATCGGCAAGTATCCTAAGATACTTTGCAATATAACTTTATATGCAAATAAAGTAGTACTACTTCTTATTCTTACACATTTCCAAGAAATACTTATGTATCTCCAAGCTATCGTTCAGCTCTGGATGGAAGGCGGTGACGAGCTGGTTGCCCTGGCGAGCAGCCACTATCTTGCCATCTACTTCTGCCAAGACCTCGGCATCGCCCCATACCTCTTTAATATATGGGGCACGGATGAACGTCATCGGGATCTTTTCCGAGATACCCTTCATAGGAGCCTCCACATAGAAGCTGCCGAGCTGACGACCGTATGCATTTCTCAAAGCCGTGATGTCCATCGAAGCGATACGCTTGCTTGGCTCGCCCTCAATCTTCTTGGCAAGAAGAATCAAACCGGCGCAAGTGCCATAGACAGGCAGACCGGCAGCAATCGCCTCCTTCACAGGCTCCATCAAACCGAGTTCGTTCAAGAGCTTCGCCTGGGTGGTACTCTCACCACCTGGGATGATGAGACCATCCTTAGGCTGGTCCCAGTCCTTCAACTGGCGAATCTCAAAACTATCCACGCCCAGCTGAGCCAACTTCTGACGATGCTCAGCAAAGGCACCTTGTAATGCTAAAACTGCTATTCTCATAACATACTTATCTAATATAAAAGCCCCTTCTTATTCAGGAGGGGCTTTTATCCGTTATCTAATCTATATTTATTTACCTCTTTCTGCCATCAACAAAGCAATCTCCTGCTCGTTGATACCAACCATAGCCTCGCCAAGGTCCTCGCTCAACTCAGCCAACATCTTAGGGTCGTTGTAGTTGGTAACAGCCTTCACGATAGCCTGGGCACGCTTAGCTGGGTTGCCGCTCTTGAAGATACCAGAACCTACGAACACACCCTCGGCACCGAGCTGCATCATCAGGGCTGCGTCGGCTGGAGTAGCCACACCACCTGCTGCGAAGTTAACCACTGGCAACTTGCCGTTCTCATGAACGTACTTCACCAAGTCGTAAGGAGCCTGCAACTGCTTGGCAGCCTCGTAAAGCTCATCCTCGCTCATGGAAACCAAGCGGCGGATTTCGCTCTGCATCATACGCATGTGGGTAACAGCCTGAACCACATCACCAGTTCCAGGCTCACCCTTGGTACGAATCATTGTAGCACCCTCGGCGATACGGCGAAGTGCCTCGCCCAAGTTCTTGGCACCACAAACGAAAGGCACGTCGAACTTAGTCTTGTCGATGTGATAAACATTATCTGCAGGAGAGAGCACCTCGCTCTCGTCGATATAGTCGATTTCGATAGCCTGAAGAATCTGAGCCTCAGCGAAGTGACCGATACGGCACTTAGCCATCACAGGGATAGAGACTGCCTCCTGGATACCCTTGATCATCTTAGGGTCGCTCATACGAGACACACCACCTGCCGCACGAATATCAGCTGGAATACGCTCCAAAGCCATTACTGCACATGCACCTGCTGCCTCGGCAATCTTTGCCTGTTCTGGAGTTGTTACGTCCATAATCACACCACCCTTGAGCATCTGAGCCAAGTTGCGGTTCAATTCTTGTCTATTTTCTGCCATAATTCTATTATTTTATTGTTTTATGCTGCAAAGGAAACACTTTTTGCCGAAACTAAAGAAAAAAGTTCCGATTAATGCAAACTTTGCGTCACTTTGTATAAGAAACTGCCTCGCCTGGGCAATATATTGCCCTGCCTAGGGCAAACTTTTGCCCAGGCGAGGCAGAAAATGGAACTAGGCCAAGCAGGAAATGGAATAAGCCTAAGCAGGAAATAGAATAAGCCTAAGCAGAAAACCAGGGAAGCTCTTTTCTATTTTATACTACACACTACACCATTTCCATGCAACTACTTATCTATCATATACTTAAGTGGGTGTAATGTGCTTTCCGACACTACACCCACACTACACCACACTTCACCATTGTCTTGACTGAGGGTGTAATGTGGTGTAGTGTGGGTGCTATGTGAGACTAGACACTACACCACGCTAATCAACTAGCAATCAATAACTTACAACAGAAAGGTGTAGTGTGAAGTAGATTTAGCAATTTCTCTTTCTGCGGAAATCAGATGGTGTTACCCCTCTCATCTTCTTGAAGAACTTGGTGAGATGGGCTTGCGAGGAGAAGCCGAAGCGATTGGCTATCTCCTGCACGGTATGCGTAGTGGTGGAAAGCTCTCGTTCTATCTCCTTCACGATGTACTCGTCGATGATTGCCTTCGGGGTCTTGCCCGAGATGCGACGGGTAACCTGGGCGAGATAGCGACTGCTCACATTGAGCTGGTCGGCATAGAAATGCACGTCGCTATAGGTGCGGCAAAAGTTATTGACCTGCGAGATAAACTGGTTGTAAAGATCCGAACTTCTGCCTTGCAGGTTGCTCTCCCTCGCCAGTTCCACATTGATGAAGTCTTGCGCCATCGCCAAGGCCTCCTCCAGTTTCTTGCCTTGGTTCAGATACACGGCAAGGGCGGAAGAGAAACGGTTGATGAGACCATGCGAGTTGGCATTGTCGAGCTTATATACATGCAAGCCCTTGTCTTCTGCCAAGCGCAGTTGCTTGGTGTCTTGCAGGATGATGTCGCTCTCCTTCTTCCTCGCCACCACCACCGAGCAGAGCGGCAAGAGGCGATACTTGATTTGGCTCACTACATCCTCCGTCATCAGCGCATCGCCGTTGCTCGACCAGATGGCAGGGGCATAAATGATATGGTCGGGGCGATACTTGGTCAAGGCATCGATGACCACATCGAGCGTCTCCACCTTGCGTATCATACCCACCTTCACGATGTCGGGCTGCATATCGTTCATGATGGCCTCTATCTGTCCCGACACAATCTCTGTCGGAAGGTCGAAGAACTCCTGGATGCCCAGGGTGTTCTGCACGGTGATACTGGTTATCGCCGAGACGGCGTAACCACCTAATTCGGCGATGGTCCTGATGTCTGCCTGGACACCAGAACCACCTGTGCTATCAGAACCTGTTATCGTCAATATCATTTTTCTAACTCCTCATATATTCCGTAGGTGTCATACCAAATGCCTTGGAGAAGCACTTGGAGAAATAGCTACTGTTAGAGAATCCCACGGTGTACATCACCTCCGACACGCTGAACTTGCCTGCCTTCAAGAGCTTGGCAGCCTTCTTCATGCGCATATCTCGGATTAACTCCACAGGAGTATGACCCGTCAGTGCCTTCACCTTGCGATAGAGCTGCTTGTTGCCCATGCCCATCTTCTCTTGGAGCATCGTCACATTGAAGTCGGAATCCACCATGTTTTCTTCGATGGCTGCCGTTATCTGGTCGAGCAATCGCTGGTCGATCGCATCCAGCACAATCTTCGGCTTGGTCTTTTCTCCCTCATCGCCCATGAGCAAAGGCTGGTTTTCATCCTTTGAGGCATCCACATCGAGTGTAGAGCTAACCAATTGGCTCACCTCCTCGAACGAGCGATGTGCCACGGCTGCCTTCAGTTTCTCTGCCAAGTTGGAGTAGAACGCCATACGCGCCTTCACCTGTTCCAAGATTTCAGCCTTCTGCTTCTGGGTTTCCTTCAGTTGCTTGCTCACGAAGTGGGCGTTGACAACCCAAGCGATGAACACCACCAAGAGCGAGAGATAGAATATCTTGCACCAGATGGTGAGATACCATGGCGGAAGCACGGAGATGTCGAGCGAATAGACCTCGTCACCGATGTTGCCCTCGCCATCCACTACATGCACGGTGAGATGATAGTCGCCATACGATAAGCCATTGTAGGTAATATCGAGATTGCCCTTGTCGAGATAGTGCCAGTCGTGGTCGCTGCCCTCCAGTCGGTAAGCATAGACGGCGGTAGGATGGTCGGCAAAAGGAAGGTCGGAGAGCTGCAAGGTAAAATTGTTCTCGTCGCTATTCAGCTGCAAGGTCTTCAAGCCCACAGGCGAGACACCAGGAGTCTCCTCTATCGACTCGTCGAGCAAGGCATCCTGGGTCTGCTTGCCATTCACCACGATACCCGCCAAGAGCAACTGCGCCTTGTCATCCTTCGGCATCGAGAGGTCGGCACGAATGGCAACAAAGCCATCGTTTCCACCCATCACCACCTCGTGGTTCAACTTGGAATAATAGATATTTTGCGGACTCACCATCGGGATGAGGAATCGGAAACTGGTGTTCTCGGCATCTATCACGCAGCAAACATTGCCTGTGGCTATCCAAATCTTTCCTTCTACATCGCACATAGAGACTACCTTGTCGCCAATTCTCCATTCACGACTTTCCAAGTCCTTACCTCTCGTCGGCAAGTTCACCATATAGCACTTCACCTTGGCATTATAGCCCACCCATACATTGCCATTGTCGGCAACCATCAAGTAGTTGATGGCCTCATCGCCAGCAATATGGGTTACACGCAGTGTGCGAGGGTCGATGCGGTCGAGATGATTGAAGGTGGAAGCCCACACCATCCCCTTGCCGTCGAGCACCATCTGCCCCACGTGCAAGCCAGAGAGGGCATTCTTGCCCTTGTCGGAGAAATGATAATCTGCCACACAGGTAGCGGTAGCCGAAGCCCCTTGGGCAATGGCTGCCACCAGACGTTTCTTGTCGATGACGAAGATGCCTCCTTGATAAGAAGCCATCCACATCCTACCCTCCTTGTCTTCCAAAATATCGTAAGCCCAGGCGGTGGAATACTTGCCAGTCTTGTCATAGACGATGAAATTGAGCATCTGTCCCGAGGCGCGGTTGTATAGGTTGATTCCGTGGTCGGTGCAAACCCATACATCGCCATCCCTGTCTTCATAAATCTTACGCACACGATTATGGGTAAGTGGCGAGGCAGGATTGTTCTGCTTGTACCAAGCCACATTCTGATATTCCGACACGGCACCCTGAACGCGCACGCCCTCGGTGTAGTGAATCAAGCCGTTGGTACCACCCATCCACCACTCGCCGTTGCGAGTCTGGAGGATAGCGTGCAGACAGTTGCCCTCGCCCGAGAGTGTAATCTTGTCGAGCGAAGTGTAGCGATAAAAGGTATGGGTGGAGAAACGGGAAAGTCCATTGTCGGTACCAATCCACACATTCTGCCACTTATCTACAAAGCAAGCCCACACGATATTGTTGGGGATGGTAGCTGCATTGCGTGAATCATGTACGAAATGCTCCAGCGTATTGTCCATCGCCATGCGATAGAGACCGTTGTCGGTACCGATATAGAGGTTTCCGTCCTGATCTTCGTCAAGACACTTCACGGAGTTTCCGTTCAAAGCCTCAATCTTGGAGAAATTCTGCAAGCCACGGTCGGCGCAATACAAGGCGCCCTCTGTTCCTATCCAATAACAATGACGCACAGCATCATAAGCCAGGGCATTGACCAAAGGCTGCTTGCCTGCGGCAAGCGGAATCTGACGGTTGTTAAGGCGAAGTCCCGAAAGGGAACCTACGAGCAGTCCCTTCGGCGTATGCAAGAGCGCATACACATCGCTGCCGAAAGCATTCTTCTTTCCCTTCATGTCGAGCACTCGCAATTCCTTCATCGTCTTTCGCTTGCTCTCATCTCCAAATCCATCCATGGCTGGAGTATGGGCGTATGTTTCCGTTTGGGTGTCAAACTGCAAAACTCCATTGCCCGTGGCAAGATAGAGCATATTGCCATCGAAGCCGAGCGCATTGACACGCATATTGCTGAACGAATGGGGGGCATAGTGACGGTAGTCATGATAACCATCATAACTGTAAAGACCATTGTCGGTGCCGAGCCAAACCACTCCCTTGTTGTCTTGCGTAATGGCGCAAACGGTCTGGGCACCATTGAGCATGGTGTTGACAAAACGTTGGGCAAAGCCTAAGTTGGAACAAAAGAGCATGACCATCGTCACGCAAAAGGTTATTATCGAATGCTTCATTGCTTTTATATTTAACAGGATATGTTGTCTTATCCTGCAAAGTTAAGCATTTATAGGGACATAGCCAAATAATCAGAGCGAAAAAGTGGATTGCCTACAAAAAAATCCCTTGGAAGCAGAGACTCATACTTCCAAGGGATTCAATTTATAGAGTTTTCAATGTAATCGCTTTTTCGATGCCTCTCTTGGCATCTTTCACCTTCAGGGTGATGTCGCCCTTCTGATGGGTGCTCTGCACGATGACCACGAGCTTGCCCGAGAAGAGTTTCATCTGTGGCTGGGTAAAGGATTCGAGCGAAGTGGCATCGCCATTGCAAGCCGCCTTGTAGGTTCCTGCACCCGTCACCTCGAAGGTCAACTCATCGTCTGCCAACGGACACTCGTTGCCATCCTTGTCGAGGAGACTTACCGTGATGAAAGCCAAGTCGTTGCCATTTGCCTTCAGATGAGTGCCGTGCTCGATGGTGCAGCCCTCCACCATGCAAGCCACGCCTGAGTCTGGATTGTCCGGGCACTCTGCCACAAGCTGCATCTGGGTTGGCTCGCCGGCGGTACGACGCACGTCCTCGCCCACCTTGTCGCCATACTGATTATAAGTAACCACACGGATCTCGCCTGGCTCATACTTCACGTTGTTCCAACGCAAACGGTAGCGGTCGAGGCGACTACTCTTGTCTTTCTTGATTCTTCCCTGGCTCTTGCCGTTGACGAAAAGTTCGCCCTCCACACCATCGGTGTAGCAATACACAGGAGTAACCTGTCCCTCTCTGCCCTGCCAGTTCCAGTGTGGCAACAAGTGGGTGGTGTGCTGATGCTCGTTCCAGTGGGCACGATACATATAATAGCGGTCCTTAGGAAGACCAGCGAGGTCGCAAATGCCGAAGTAGCTGCTGCGTGACGGCCAATAGGTATCGTATGGAGTAGGCTCACCGAGATAATCATATCCTGTCCAAACAAACTCGCCGATTACCCAACTATAGTCGTCCTGCATCTTCCAGTCATCATCCGGCAGGTTGCTCCAAGAGCACCATTCCGTATCATAGCTAGAGCACTGACCGTCTGGATAAGGATTGTTGTCGTTAGCCCTCACCTCTACAGGGAACTTATACACGCCACGGGAGCTAACCGTGGATGCGGTCTCCGAACCGAGGAGGAAGCCCTGAGGCAACTGCTCTATATTCTTGAAATACTTATGCACACGATAGTTGAAGCCCGGCACATCCATCGCCTGGGCGAAACCACTCTTCAAGGCAGCCTCAGCCTTGTCCATGCCCTGGGTAACAGGTCGAGATGGGTCGTACTGGTGGCAGATGTCCTGCAGGTGCTTGGCTATCTCCACGCCTTCCTTGCTCCACTGCTCGGGAATCTCGTTGCCGATGCTCCACATGATGATGCTAGGATGGTTGCGATGGTGCTTCACGAGATTGGTGATGTCCTTGTCGCTCCATTCCTTGAAGAACTTGGCATAGCCGTTCTTGCACTTCGGATAAATCCACATGTCGAAACTCTCCGCCATCACCATCATACCGAGCGAATCGCAAAGCTCCATCTGCATGGTGCTAGGCATGTTGTGAGCAGTACGGATAGCATCGCATCCCATCGCCTTCATCGTCTTGATTTGGCGGATGAGCGCCGCCTTGTTCTCTGCTGCGCCAAGCGGACCGAGGTCGTGGTGGAGGCACACGCCCTTAATCTTTCGGGTTATGCCATTGAGTTGGAAACCATTCTCCTTCGAAACAGAGATGGTTCGGATACCCATCTTCAAGGTCTGCATATCAGCCACCTTCTTGCCCTCGTATCGAGTGAGGCTTACATGATATAAATAAGGTGACTCTGGTGACCAAAGCTGAGGATTCTGAACCTTCAGGGTGGTCTTGATGGCAGGAGTTGCGCCATTGACGGTTTGCTCAGCCACCTTCTTGCCCTCCTTGTCGGTCAAGGTGATAACAGTCTTGCCTCCCTTGCCGAGTTTTCCTTGCAAGAGCGCATTCACCTCCAGTTCGGCCTCTTCCTTCGAAGCCTTTAATGTTCGGACGAAAGTATCCCAAGTAGAGAAGTTCTCATTGCCATAAAGTTCGACGGAAACTGGGCGATAGAGACCACCACCTGGATACCAGCGGCTGCTCTCCTCCACATTGTTGAGATGCACCTCAATGAGATTACTCTTGCCAAACTGGATGTATGGAGTGATGTCGATGCGGAAGGCATTATAGCCGTAAGCCCATCTGCCCGCCTCCTTACCATTCACCTTGACTATTGGTTGGCTCATCGCTCCATCGAATACCAAGACGGCACGCTTGTAATTCTTCGGGGCAGTCCAATTCATCTTGTACATTCCCTCACCTATCCAAGGCAAGGCACCCGAGCGCCCCGACTTCTCGGTCTTCTCCTTCTCGCCATTCTGCTCGATGGCAACCATCTGGAGGTCCCACTTCTTGTCGAACGGTCCAGAGATAGCCCAGTCGTGAGGCACCTGCACCTGAGACCAAGAATTGCCATCGCGAGAAAACTCCCACGATGGCAAATTGATAACCTTGCGGCTTTGCGCCTGGCACATCGCTGAGAGTGCCAGGGCAAAGGTCGCCATTGTCATTAAACGTTTTGTATGAATCATATATCTTCTTTTCTTTGTTGTTTCATCTTTCATGCAGGTTGCCCACATCTTAAGACCCACGGCTTAAGACTTACTTGAAGGCATCCAATGCAGCGGTAGGTTTTCCGTCGTTGTCGAAGGCTCCCTTGTCATAGCCATTCCAAGCGTTGTTGCACTCTGGCTCCCAATAGAACACACCCTCGCAAGTGGAGATTGCCTTGCAGCCATCCACCACCTTCTTGAGGAATGGAGCTGCATTCTCGGAGTTCCAAACCATACCAATCTCGGAAATGATGACATCGCAACCGTACTTATCAGACAAGGTTTTGATGTTGCCGAGGCAATCATCGGAAACCTGCTCCCAAGTCTGGTCTGTAATCCAGTCTGGATAAAGCGACATTCCGATGACATCCCACTTGGCTCCATTCTGTTTCAAGCCATCAAACATCCAGGTGTATTGACCAAGGTTGTTGCCCTTGTCGAGGTGCACGATGACCTTAGCGTCAGGATAGACAGCCTTCACGGCATCATAGCCCGCATTGATGTAAGCAGCAAAGTTTGCCATATTCTTGGAGGCACGACCTGTCACCTTCAAGGCATCGTCGCCCTCTGCATCGTTCCAGAGCATACCATCGGTGGTTTCATTACCCACTTGCACCCACTCTACGTCGATGTTTCTCTCCTTCAAGGCAGAGAGCACATCCTTGGTGTGGTTGGCTACAGCCTGCTTCATCTCCTCGAAACTATAGTTTTTCCAAGCAGCAGGAACTCCCTGCTTGCTAGGATCCGCCCAAGTGTCGCTGTAGTGGAAGTCTATCATCAATCGCATGCCGAGCTGCTGCGCACGCCAAGCCTTGGCGACAACATCGTTCTTGCCATTCCACCCATCCTCAGGGTTCACCCATACACGAAGGCGGATGGAATTCATACCGAGGTCGCGAAAGAGAGCCATGCACTCGGTAGCCTTTCCATTGGCATTATAAAACTTCTTTCCGCTTTGCTCCATCTCTGTGAGCCAAGACACATCCGCACCCTTGGCGAATCCTCTCATATCGTATGTTTTCTCCTGCTCCGGAGTTACGCTGTCGTCATTGCTGCAACTTGTTCCTGTGATAGAGAACAAGAGAGCTGAAGCCAACAATACAGCTTTTCCTAAAATATTCTTCATTGTTATTCTTTCGGTTTAGAGCTATCTTCGCAAAGTGCAGCTTATCTTCTACAAAGATAGCTAAATTATTATGATTTTGTTGCCTAAGGCAAACTCTTTTAATTTTATTTAGTGCAAAGATTTGCACACGGTTACTCATACTTCCAAGTCATGGTGTTGAGGTCGGCAGTGACAGTAAACTCTGTCTTGCCATTCTCATCGCCAAACCAAATGTCCCAAGCGCCATCACCAGAAGTCAACTTAAACTGCTCGCCATCAGCACCATACCAAACCTGCTTGTCATCCTTGTTCTCACCCACGAAGATGAAACGGAAGTTCTCCCAAGAGCTTGGCTTGTATTTACAAGTATAAACACCATCGCTCACCTTGTCCATTACTGCCAACAGGGAACTGCCATCCTTCGTAAACATACAGAGTGTATGGCTTGCCTCTGGTTCTGGCGCAGTCTGATCGCCCGAAACTACAGAATAAGTAAGCTCTGCATTCTCGCCCACCTTCACAGTGATGGTATAAGTGCCAGCCTTGGCGATGTTCACGCTACCGGCTGCATCAGCATGGGTCATCTTACCCTCGGCGAGCGTATAGTTCAAAGTCTTGGCTACAGCCGCTGCATCGTCGGTATCGGTAGCCTTGCTGTACTCAGCGCCTGTACCTACGATACTAATTGGCGTATTGTCGGCAGATGTCTTGATGACTTTCACCCAAGAATAGCTAGGTGCGTCGTAGCTCATCGCCTCACCATTCACACTCATCGCCGTGATGGCAGTAGCCTTCCATTCCTTGGCGTTTGTGTCGATTACCGTATAGTAGATACCTGCAGGTGATGGGAACCAGAAGTTCCATGCGCTCTCAGTGTTGTCGATGGCGAAAGTCCCATCGGTGGCAGAGTTGCCCCACATCGTTCCATCATTCTCCTTTGCCCAGAAGTTCATCCAGGAAGAAGCGTTCATGTAACCTGTGTAGATTCCATTCTCACTTGGTGAGTAAAGGGTGGTCAAAATATCGGTTTTGTCCTTGTTCCAAAGGGCTATGGAATTCATGTGTATAATATAAGGTGTAACGTTCACCTGACAAACATTGCTGTAAGCAGCATCGAGATTGGCTCCTAGCTGGCTCTTGATGCGGAAGTAGAGAGGAGAAGCTTCTCCCGGAGTCAAGCCACAATCCTTGGCGAGGGTGTTGAGGTCGGCACCTGTGAAAGCCTTGGAGAGGTCGGTTACCGTATATTCCTTGACGGTTGTGAAGTCTTGGGAAGCAGAAGCCTGCAAGTAAGTCTTCAGCACACCATTGCCCGCAGGCTTGGTCTCGTCGCTCGAAAGCAAAGTTGGGTTCTTCCACGCCATGGAGAGCACGATGTCCTTGGTATTGTCGATGCTCAGCTCCACATCGGATGCCGATGCCATCAAACTGGATGCTGCAAAGCCATCCAAATATATCTTGTCGCCACTCTCGTCGCAACTCACCAAGGCGGTGAGTGCGCAGAGAAGCATCATCAGGTTTCTAAATATCTTATTCATGTTTCGTCTTTTTTAGTTGTGTCGTAAAAAACTATCGAATTCTTCACTCTTCATTCTTCACTCTTCACTTAATAATTGTCGTTATGAAGATTTGGATTGGCGGTAAGCTCGGTGTTAGGGATAGGATAAATGTTGTACTTGCTATCCACTGCCTGACCATCGTGGATACCACCCTTCCACTGCCAGATGTACTTGCTGGTAGTGAACTCGCCGAAACGAATCAAGTCGGTGCGGCGATAACCCTCATGGTAAAGCTCACGGGCACGCTCATCGAGGATGAACTGGAGGAAGGCATTATCGTCGGTAAAGTTGTTCTTCCAAACATCAGCTGCACCTGCACGTTCACGGACCAAGTTAATCCAATAGATGGCTCCCTTCTTACGACTAGCAATAACTGCTGGGTCGCTGGCATCGGTCGCACCGTCTGGCCATGGGTCCCAATCCTCACCACTGGTACGAGCCACGCACTCGGCATACATCAGATAGACATCGGCGAGACGGAAGAGTGGATAGTCGGTATCCACACCATCATTGCCAGTATTGGATGCGGTAGAGCCATCATCCTTCAAGTTGCTCCACTTCTCAGAGAGATAGCCCGACTTTTCATCGGTCATGCTAGCAACGTCTTTGGTTTGGTCGGTGGTGAAGAAGGTACAACGCTTGTCGGCTCCCTCCTTGCGGTCGATGTCGTTCTGGGTGAACTTATCCACAAACTCCGGACGCAGACGGAACTCGCTCCAACCATTGGTTACGCCGAAATCACCAGGTTTCTGATTGGCGTTCGACATGCTAAGCTGTCCACAAACCACGTATGTGGAAGCACCCCAACTTACGGTATGCTCTGCCGAAACAGGCAAGGCGAAGATAATCTCATTGGTTCGCTTATCGTTGTCGGCATTGAAAAGCTTGCTGTAGTCGCTCTCCAAGGAGTAGCCCATATCCATTACCTTCTCGCAAGCCTCCTTGCACTCGGCATACTTGGCTACGCCAGTATAGACCTCACTGTTCAAATAAAGTTTGGCAAGCAAGGTATAGGCTGCACCCTGCGATGCCTCACCGTATGGGCAAGTGGATGCTGGCAGCAAGTCGCCCACACAATCCTTCAACTCGCTCTCGATGTAATCGAAAGTCTGCTGAGGGGTAGAACGTGGAGGAATGAAGCTGCCCACTGGGTCGTTCTCCGTTACCATCGGGATGTTGCGATAGAGGTCGAGCGCATGATAGTAGAACAAGGCACGCATAAAGCGAACCTCAGCCTTATACTGTTTCATCTTCACCTCGTCCTCGCCTGTAAAGCTGGCATTGTTGGCATTGCGAAGGAACTCGTTGCAGAGGGCGATGTTGTAATAGATACGATAATACATATCTGACACCCAAGCATCGTTGGCATCCCAAGAGAGATAGGTCAAGCCTGTGGTCTGCTCACCTGTCAACCAAGTGGAAGCCACCTCATCGGTACCACATTCCTGGAGGTTCCAGAACATACGCATGTAGTCGAAGCCACTGCCGCCATTCAACACGGATGACATATCCTTGTTGTCGCCACCCTTGCCCTGGCCACTGGTCACCATGGCGGCATAAATCTTACCCAGCACTGCCTGATAGTTGGCAAGCGAAGTATAAACATCCTTGGAGGTAGTCTCCGTCTGAGGATATTGGTCGAGATCGGAAACACAGCTGGTAGCACTGGCCAGTACCGCTGTTCCCATCATCACACTATATAATATATTCTTTAGTTTCATTGTTGTTTCTTCTTTAAGATAATTGAAATCTTACTTTTCCAAAAGAAAAGCATTAGAATTCTTCACTCTTCTATTGGCTTACCATTCGGTCGCCGATTTTCAATTCTTCACTCTTCACTTAAAACTGGAATCCGAGACTCACAGAGTAAGTGCGAGGACGTGGATAGAACGAGTTGTCCATTCCGTTTGGCACCTCTGGGTCTGTACCAGAATAGCCTGTAATCGTAAAGACATTCTGCACCATCGCAGATACGGTGAGCGAAGCCCACTTAGAAATCTTGCCCACATTGTAGCTGAGGCTCAGGTTGTCGAGCTTCAAGAACGAAGCATTCTCCACGTAGTAATCAGAGAGATACTGGCGAGTCTTGAAACCTGTCTTCAAGAAACTGGTGTTGAGGTTGTTGAGCTGTGAGTTGTTGTAGCTCACGGTTTCCCAAGCACCTGTGCTCATGCCCATACCATTATATACGTAGTTGCCGATATTGGCACGGAAACTCATACCCAAGGTGAACTGCTTGTAACGCAAGGAAGAGCTCAATCCCATGATGTACTTAGGAGCTGGCGAATGATAACGATAGAGGTCGGCATCATTGATTTCGCCATCATCGTTAAGGTCGGCATAAGCACCTTCGATTGGCTTGCCTGTCTCTGGGTCGTAGAGCTGGTGATAAACATAGAACATATATGGCTCATAACCCTCTGACAATACCTGGAACTGATAAGCGTCGATGGATGGACCTACCTTCACGTTGGTCTGTGTGCCACCCTTGACGAGCGAGAGGTTCTTCACCTTCATGTGCTGCCAAGTGAAGTTGTAGCTCAAGTTCCATTCCCAGTCCTTGGTCTGTATAGGAGTTGCGTTGAGGGAAACCTCGATACCCTGGCTATCCACATTACCCACATTGGTAAGGATGGTCTTCGAGAAGTTGGTACCTGCGGCTGTAGGAACGGAAGCCAAGAGATCCTTGGTCTTACGAGTATAGAAATCGACTGCACCACCAATGCGACCATTCAAGAATCCGAAGTCGAGACCGAAGTTCCAAGAGGTGGTTGTCTCCCACTTCAAGTTCTCCACGTATGCCTCAGGACGATAAGTGGTGATGTAACGGCCGTCGATGAGAGCCTCGGCACCAGTAACACTGGAGGTATAAACTGGCAAGTAGTTGTAGTTGCCGATACCATCCTGCTGACCGGTGACACCATAGCTGGCACGGAGCTTCAAGTTAGAGAGAACCTTCTGGTTCTTCAACCAAGGTTCCTCTGTCAAAGTCCAGCCCAAGGCTACGGATGGGAAAGTACCCCAACGGTTATCCTTGGAGAATCGGGATGAAGCATCTCGACGCACGGTAGCCGTCAAGAGGTACTTTCCATCAAATGAATAGTTGATACGTCCGTAGTAGGACAACAGAACATGACGATAATCTGATGCCTTTACGGTTGACAGGGTAGTGCCTGCCGCACTTTTGGTTAAATAAGATGGAGTGTTGCTCTTCCAGTACTGGTAATCGTAACCAGCGGTCAAGTCAACATTACTCTTGATATTCTCGAAATACTTCGCATAGTTGGCATAGAGGGTAAGGAGTCGGTTCTCATTCTTCTGAGGACCGTACTTGTAATCGCTACCACTCAAAGCCTCATCTCTATTGAATGACTGTGCAGCGTAGGCAGGAACATAGATGGTACCATCGCCCTTGGCATAGTCGGCACCCACCGTAGCGTGGAGCTTGAGGTCTGGCAAGAAATGCACCTTGTAATCGACATCCATCGAACCGATGAAGCGGCTCACCTTACTCTTGGAATCATAGAGGTCAACCAAGCCACGTGGGTTGCGAACACCTGCATTCACAGGATAGCCCTCGGCATCGAGTGCCTCGTTGTAGCCACCATAATTGCTGTTGCCTGAATATACAGGAATGGTTGGATTGAATGTAGCGGCTGCCCAAACGGCGCCACCATTATTGAATGAGTTATTGTTGAGTGTACCCTTGGCGTTAATGGTCAACTTCAAGTGGTCCTGGAAGAAGCTAGGAGTCAAGACCACGTTACCTGTCCAACGCTCCACATTGTCCTTGCGAACGAGACCGCTCTGGTTGTAGTAGCCAGCTGATACACGGAAAGGCAACCACTTGCCGAAGCTACCGCTCAAGCTAAGGTTGTTGTCTGTACCGAAAGCTGTGCGATACACTTCGTCGTTCCAATCGGTGTGTGCATCACCAAGAAGAGACTTCTGGTTGTCGGTACCATACTTATTAATCACACTTACAAAGTCATCGTAGTCGAGCATATCCACCA
>DBLF01000123.1:91748-102624 GCA_002297965.1 Candidatus Segatella papionis | reverse complement strand
ATGATGACACCATTAGAAGCACGAGAACCATAGATGGCGGTAGAGGAAGCATCCTTCAATACCGTCATGCTCTCGATGTCGGAAGGGTTAATCATGCTGAGGAAGTTGCTGGAGTTACCAGAAATACCACCCTGCTCCAATGGCACGCCATCGAGCACGATAAGAGGGTCGTTGCTGGCATTCAGAGAAGCACCACCACGCACACGGATGGTACTACCTGCAGAGGCAGAACCACTGTTTGACATGATTTGCACACCCGACACCTTACCATTGATAAGCTGTTCTGGAGAAGAAACGAGACCCTTGTTGAAGTCCTTCGCCTTGACGGTAGCCACGGAACCGGTGAGGTCGCTCTTACGAGCCGTACCATAACCGATCACCACGACATCCGTCAAAGTCTGACTGTCGGACTCAAGTTTCACCTTCATATTATCAGATATAGCGATAACTTTATCCACATATCCAATATAGGAGACTTTCACCTTCTTGGCAGAAGAAGGCACTTGAAGAACAAAGTTACCATCTAAGTCGGTAACCGTACCGCCCTTTTCGCCGTCCACCATAACCGTGGCTCCGATAAGGGCTTCACCATTTTGCGCATCTGTCACCTCACCTTTGATGGTGCGTGTTTGAGCCAAGAGCTGCAAACATCCCATGAGGAACAATGCAACGAGAAGGAAACTTCTCTGTTTTGTTTTGCCTAAAATTGCATTCATTTGCTTAGCTAATTTATCAGGTTCTTATTGATTTAATGAATTGTTTCGGTTGCAAAAGTAGGAAAAACGCCCATTCACCTGCACTAGAAATTAGACAAAAGGAGCAACAGAAAAGACAAAATTCCAATATATTTTCAAGAAAAAGAGCAAAGGATAGAGAAAAGACAGGTTTTACCCATCTGTTTTGATTAAAGAAGAGAATATACAGATTTGGAGGATGCAGATCATCTGGTTACATAATAAACACGGCGAGTAAGTAAAAATAAACAAAAAGCCGAACCTCTTTGAAGAAGTTCGGCTTTTTGAAGTGGTACCACCAGGAATCGAACCGGGGACACAAGGATTTTCAGTCCTTTGCTCTACCAACTGAGCTATGGCACCATTACTTTTACAGATGATTTCTCATTTGCGGGTGCAAAGGTACAACAAATAATCGGTTCCACCAAATTTTTAAGTGAAAATCTTTTCAAAAAAGATAAAAAAGTGCTTTTTTATTTGGTTTTATGCGAAATTTAGCGTAACTTTGCAGCACATTTGCAATGTTCTTGCGGCATAAGCAACCAAAATCGGGATTTAGCGCAGTTGGTAGCGCACGTCGTTCGGGACGATGAGGTCGCTGGTTCGAGTCCAGTAATCCCGACTTAACATCTAAAGCGAAGGGCTTATGCATATCAAGGACCTATTTTACCTGCAAAAGAATGATCGACAAGCACTCTTCGTCTTGCTTGCCATTATTATCGTGTGTTTTTCTCTCACCTTCATCATCGGGAAACTGGACGGGGAGAAAAGTACCGACAATCAGACTATCATCAAACACTCTTCTAAAGAACATCCTGTATATTCCAAGGAGGATGGCTTGGTTCATGAGTTATTCCCCTTCGACCCCAACACTGCCACTGTCGATGACCTACTACGACTCGGCTTGGCACCCTGGCAAACCAGAAGCATCATCAGATTTCGAGAAAAAGGCGGAATCTTCAGCCGCCCTTCCGACTTCGCACGGGTCTATGGCATTACCAAGAAAACCTACGAGACCCTACTTCCCTTCATCCATATCGCAGACGACTACAAACCCGCCTCAGAGTTCTACGGACACAAGACGAGGAAAAGAGCCGAATCCTATTCCAATAATGAAGGAAGCGGAAGCTATCATGAAAGTGAGAGCGGAAGCTATCATAAAGACGAAAACAAAAACTATCATGAAAGTGAGAGTGGAAACACAGAAAGACCATATACAAACAAATACAGCCACACACAAAAGCTGAAGGCTGGCGAACAGATTAATATCAACACCGCAGACACCACGGAACTACAAAAGATTCCTGGGATAGGTAACTATTTTGCCAAAGCCATCGTAAGATATAGAAACCAGCTAGGCGGTTTTATCCATATCGAACAGTTGGCAGAAATCAAGAATTTCCCAAGTTCTGCCATAGACTTCATCAAGATTGACGCGGCACGCATCAGCAAAATCAATATCAACAAGCTCTCGTTCTCCCAACTCTGCCATCATCCTTACATCAACACCAGCCAAGCCAAGGAGATTCGCGACTATAGAAACAAAAAAGGTCCGTTGAAAAACCTTGACGAGCTAAAACTCCTCAAAGGTTTTTCAACGGACGAAATAGAACGGCTAAAGCCTTATATCACATTCTAGCAATTATTAAATTACGTTCTACCAATTCTTAAATTACGTTCCAGCAGCTTTCAAATTACGTTCTAATTCTTAATCGAATTATAACATCTCTTAAATCACTCCAAACTGATGCAGGAAAATCAGCAAGATGCAGACCGGACTGACGAAACGAATCATAAAGAGGAACACAGGGAAGAACTTGCCACTCACCGTGCCCCAGTTGGTGAACTCATCACGAACAATCTTCTTTGGCACATACCAACCCAAGAACAAACAGGTGACAAACGAGCCTAACGGCATCAACAACTGAGCCGTAAAGTTATCACAATTGGTGAGGAAATCCTTTCCGAAGAAGCCCAATCCTGGCACTGCTCCTTGCGAGAGAGAACAGAACACGGCTATCACACAGCAAGCGATGGTCTCTATCCAAGCGCCATTTTTGCGGCTAATCTTACGCTCCTCATAGAAGAATGCCGTTCCTATCTCATGCATGGATATGGTAGATGTCAACGCTGCCAACACCAATAAGGCATAAAACAATACCGAAATAACGTAACAAACCACAGGCATATTGCCAAACGCCTGTTGGAACACATTAGGCAGCGTGATGAAGATGAGCGAAGGACCGCTATCTGGATTCACGCCTACAGAGAATGCCGCAGGGAAAATCATCAAGCCCGCCAACACTGCTATCAAGGTATCGATAACCACAATTTGGCTTGCAGACTTCAAGAGATTGGTCTGACGACTGAAATAGGAAGCATAGGTGCAAAGACAAGCCGTACCCATACTCAGCGAGAAGAACGCCTGTCCCAAGGCCTCCAACAACACATTCTCATCCACCTTCGAGAAATCTGGCTTCAACAAAAACTCCACACCCTTCATCGCCCCAGGTAACGAACAAGATGCCGCAACAATGACAATGAGCAACACAAAGAGCAGCGGCATCAATATCTTAGATGCCTTCTCTATACCGTTGCGCACGCCTCGAACCACCACCATGTGGGTCAGCAAGATAAAAGCTATCGCCCACAAGGTAGGCCGTATAGGGTCGGCGGCAAAAGTCTGAAAGTAATTTTTCACATACTCTGGGTCTCCATGTACACCGCCCATAATACTGGCATAGAGATACTGCAGGCACCAACCTGCCACCACGGCATAAAAGCCAAGGATAATCATGGAAGTGATAACTCCCATCAATCCCACTGCACCCCAAGCCTTATGACCATTGCCTAAATTGCTATAAGCACGGGCAGCATTGGAGGCCGAGTGGCGGCCGATGATAAACTCGTTCATCATGCCTGGCAAGCCCAGCAAGATGATGCAAACCAAATAGATGAGAATGAAAGCTGCGCCACCATTCTGACCTGCCATATAAGGAAAGCGCCATACGTTGCCCAAGCCCACGGCTGAACCCGCTGTGGCTAGGATGACGCCTAATTTACTTCCGAAATTTCCTCTATTTTCCATTGAATGTAATGTTTTGTGCGTAAAATACGTTATTACATATATTACACCTTATAATATATAATGAGCCTTATCCGAAGACTCCAAACTGATTCAAGAACACCAAGAATATCAGCACTGGGCAAATATATCTGATTAAGAAAAGATAGATGCCGAAAAGGTTTCCCTTCAAAGTTCCCCAGTTGGTGAACTCATCCTGCACAATCTTCTTTGGCACATACCAGCCCAAGAACAAACAAGTAAAGAAGCCCGCCATCGGCAGGAACACCTGTCCCGTAACAAAGTCGAACCAGTCGAACAGTGTCTTGCCCAGGAATGTGAGCTTATCCGTCGCACCCAACGAGAGAGAACAGAAGGCTCCTATCACGGCACAAGATATGGTCACGATGGTTGCCCCCTTCTTGCGGTCTATCTTCAGCTCCTCATAGAAGAACGAGGTATTCACCTCGTGCAGCGACATCAGCGATGTAAGGGCAGCCACCGAAAGGAGCACATAGAAGAGCAGCGAGATAATCCATCCCAACACAGGCATGGAGGCAAATGCCTCATTGAAGACATTTGGCAGAGTGATGAAGATGAGCGAAGGACCACTATCAGGCGATACACCCACAGAGAACGCTGCAGGGAAAATCATCAAACCAGCCATCACCGCAACAATCAAGTCGATGGCAGAAATCTGCAAGGCAGACTTGAAGAGATTGGTCTGGCGAGTGAAATAAGAGGCATACGTACAGATGCAACCCATACCGATGCTCATGGAGTAGAACGACTGTCCCAAGGCATTGAGGAATACGTTTCTATCCACCTTGCCAAAGTCTGGCTTCAGCAAGAACTCGATGCCACTCCCGGCATTAGGCAACATACAAGCTGCCACCACGATGATAAGCAAGAGGATGAACAAGAGGGGCATCATCACCTTGGATGCCTTCTCGATGCCACCTCGCACACCGTGGATAATCACGAAGTGACAAACCAGGAAGATAGCCACCGTCCACATCACAGGGCGAATCGGGTCGGAAGAAAACTCCTTGAAATAGTTTGCCACGAAGGTTGGGTCGCCATGCAGCTCCCCCATGATGCTAGCATAGACATACTGCAAGCACCATCCCGAGACCACGGCATAATAACCAGTTATCAGGAAGCCAGTAAGCACCTCCAGGTAGCCTACCCATCGCCAAGGCGTTCCATTGGCGAGTTTGGTATAGGCACGCGCCGTATTGGAAGCACCGTGACGACCGATGACAAACTCTGATATCATACAAGGGATGCCGAGCAAGAGCACGCATCCGATATACACCAAGATAAAGGCTGCGCCACCTTCCTGACCAGCCATATAAGGGAAGCGCCATACGTTACCCAAACCTACGGCGCCACCTGCCGTAGCAAGAATCATTCCTATCTTGCTACCAAAACTTCCTCTATTTGTTTCTGCCATTTTCTATATTTTCTCTTTTTATGCGCTTATATTTTATCCGTTTCAAAACGTTTCACGTGGAGCATTTTCACGGTTTCACCGTTTATTTTATTAACGCTCCCTCTTTACAAGGTGCAAAATTATAAAATAATTCCCATATAAGCGTATAAATCGAAAGCGAAAATGGAAGAAACCCTAATATTTATGCAAAATCACAGGGAATCGCGCCATTTTGAGAAGGGATTTGTCAAAAGATGCGAATTGTAGAAGCGCTTGTCGCCCGTCACTTCCCTGTCGATGAAATCGGGTTTCTCGTATGGCTCGTCCTCACAAGACAGCTCTACCTCCGCCATCACCAGTCCCTCGTTGTCGCCATAAAACTCATCCACCTCGAATGTATGTTCTCCACTCTTCACCAGATAACGTCGCTTGTCGATGACACCCCCCTGACAAAGTTGCAGGAGATGCTTCGCCTCGTCCATCGTTATCTCTTTTTCAAACTCATAGCGGGTCATGCCGCCATTCACCGACTTGCCTTTGATGGTAAGGTAAGCCTTATCGTCTCGTGTACGAACTCGCACGGTAGCCCCCTCGGCAGGAATATAACCCTGCTGGATATGGCTACTAGAAAAGGCGGCACTCTTGTAAGCGTCGCCCTTCTTGACGAGGAATTTTCTTTCTATTTCCAATCCACTCATACTAAATTCTGTTAGAAGTAAAAAGTCTGAAAGCTAAAGCTCAGACATTAGAAACTTGAAGCTTAAGCATTGATATTAGAAACTTGAAGCTTAAGTTTTGATATTAGAAGCTTAAGTTTTGATATTAGAAACTTGAAGCTAAGAAATCTGAAATCAAGCTTTTCTTCCCGGCTTATTTTATGCGATAGAAGCAGCATAAATGGCAAAGACTATTGCCAGTCCTATCAAAAAGCCGAAAATATACTTGATAACTTTCTCGCCCTTGGCTGCTTGTTTCTTCTCATAAGCCTCATGCTTGGCTCTTCTCAAATCTTTATTTCCACTCATAGTCGTTATATTTTTAGGTTGTTATTGTTTAAAAGGTGAGCCAAGTCCTCGACAAGAAGCTTGGCTCTACCTTGCTTAATCTTATTTTTTAATTCTCTTCTTCGTCTGCAGTAGGGAACTCCATTAAGTAAGCCTTGATGAATCCATCTATCTTGCCGTCCATCACGCCATCCACATCTGATGTCTGATAGCCCGTGCGATGGTCTTTCACGCGGCGGTCGTCGAAAACGTAGCTACGTATCTGGCTTCCCCACTCTATCTTTTTCTTACCAGCCTCTATCTTTGCCTTGGCTTCGAGGCGCTTCTTCATGGCGCGGTCGTAGAGTTGACTCTTCAAGAGCAACAATGCCTTGGCACGGTTTTTTGGCTGGTCGCGTGTCTCGGTGTTCTCGATGAGGATTTCCTCTTCCTCGCCCGTATCTGGGTCGGTGTACCAATAGCGCAGACGGACACCCGACTCCACCTTGTTCACATTCTGACCACCAGCACCACTCGAGCGGAAAGTATCCCAAGAGAGTTTGGCTGGATCCACATAAACCTCGATGGTATCATCCACCAATGGGGTGACGAAAACAGAGGCAAAGCTGGTCATTCGTTTGCCCTGGGCATTGAAAGGAGAGACACGCACCAAACGGTGCACACCATTCTCACTCTTCAGATAGCCATAAGCATACTCGCCTCCCTCAATGGTCATGGTAACGCTCTTGATGCCCGCCTCGTCACCTTCCTGCATATCGGTGATGGTTACCTTGTAGCCATGAGCCTCTGCCCAACGCATGTACATACGCATCAGCATCGAAGCCCAGTCCTGGCTCTCTGTACCACCGGCACCTGAGTTAATCTTCAGCACGCAGTCCATCGGGTCTTCCTTTTGGCGCAACATGTTCTTGAGTTCCAAGTCCTCGATGGCCTTGATAGCCTTGTCGTAATCGGCATCCACTTCTTCCTCGGTCACCATTTGGTCCTTATAGAAGTCGAAGGCAAGCTGAAGTTCATCAGCATAAAGGCGAACAGTCTTATAGCCATCGAGCCACTTCTGGATGCTTTTTACCTTCTTCATCTGCTCCTGCGCATACTTGGGGTCTTCCCAAAAGTCGGGAGCTTGGGTGCGGAGCTGCTCCTCCTCGAATTCTACTTTCTTCTGGTCTATATTGAGATAGCGATGGAGGGCATCTGCACGCTCCATCACATCTTTCAATTGGTCAGCTGTAATCATTAATGTATAATTAATAATTTATATTTT
The DNA here is from genome assembly GCA_002297965.1 of Candidatus Segatella papionis. GTDB lineage: Bacteria > Bacteroidota > Bacteroidia > Bacteroidales > Bacteroidaceae > Prevotella > Prevotella papionis. The sequence continues at coordinate 95,123 of DBLF01000123.1, read as the reverse complement.
ACTATTTAAAATTTGAGTTTCATTCTTTGTACATGAGTTTCATTCTTTGTACATGAGTTTCATTCTTTGTACATAAGTTTCATTCTCTGTACGTGAGATTCTTTATTCGTACTTGAAATTAATCTTCGTACATTTTGTCTATCTCAGCCTTGTAGTTCTTGTTGATAATCGGACGGCGAATCTTCAGCGTGTTGGTCAACTCGCCCGACTCCATCGAGAAGTGATGCGCCAAGAGCGTGATGCGCTTAATTTGCTCGTAGTAAGCCAAATGCTGCTGCAAGATTTGGATACGATCCATCAACATCTTCTGCACCTTCTCGTTGGCACACAAATCTTCACGACTATTAAAGTCGATGTGATGCTCGCGAGCCCAGTCTTCCACCAAGCGGAACTCTGGCACGACGAGCGCTGAGACGAACTTGCGCTGGTCGGCAATGACTGCCACCTGATCGATAAACTTATCCACCAGGAGCAAAGACTCCACCTGCTGAGGGGCGATATACTTACCGTTAGAAGTCTTGAACAAATCCTTGATGCGCTCAGTGAGGTAAAGCTCGCCGTCCTTCAGATAGCCAGCGTCACCCGTATGGAAGAATCCATCCTTGTCGAACGCCTTGGCATTGGTGGTGTCACGATGGAAATATCCTGGAGTGATGGTAGGACCTTTCAACAAAACCTCACTGTCCTCACCTATCTTAATCTGGATACCAGAGATAGGGCGTCCCACAGAGCCAATGGTATATTTCTTGTCGAGATTGTCGCAGGAGACCGTGGCAAGGCTCTCGGTCAGACCATAGCCTACAATCATGCCGATGCCAATAGAGTGAACGAACTGCTCCACCTCTGGACTTACATAAGCTCCTGCCGTAGGGAAGATATTAGGATTCTCCAAACCGAGCTGCTTGCGCACCATGCTCAAGATGGTCTTATTGATAATCTTATATTGCAACTCCAGAGTCAAAGGAGGGCGCTTGCCATTGGCTACATAATCTATGTTGCGCTTCTTGCCCACTGCCAAAGCATGATAGAACATCTTCTTCTGCAAAGGACTCGCATCATCCATCTTTGCCTTCACTGCGATATATACCTTCTCCCAGAAACGTGGTACACTACTCATACAGGTAGGATGTACCTCTCGCATACTCTCCTGTATCTCATGAGGATTGGTGTTGATGAAGAGCTGGGCGCCCATCGACAATGCGAGATAAGCCCATCCACGCTCGAAGATGTGAGTGAATGGCAGGAAGTCAATCACACGGTCTTTGTCTGTGATAGGCACACACTTACCATTCGCCTCCAAGGCAGCATGATACTGTCCATAGGTCAACATCACGCCCTTGCTATCGCCTGTGGTTCCACTTGTGTAGAGGATATTGGCAAGGTCTTCCATATTCGCCTGCTTGTAGAGTTCCTCCACCTCGCTTTGGCGTGGGAAGTTCTCGCCCAACTTGATGAAGTCGGAAAAATAGAGTGCAGCAGGATCATGAGTGCTGATGCGCACACTGGAGTCGAAGATGATGATGCGCTCCAAGGATGGGCAGAGTGCGAAGACACGGTGTGCCTTGTCGTACTGCTCCTGTTCGCCCACAAAGAGGAAGCGAATCTGCGCATCATTGATCATATATTGTATCTGTTGCTCGCTGCTGGTAGCATAGAACGGAACGGAGCACACACGCACTCCGTATGCACCGAAGTCGGTGTATAGATAATGCACGCAGTTCTGCGAGAACACGGCGATTTTGTCTTGTGGTTTAACGCCGAGGTTCAACAAGGCGTTGCTTACTTGTTTCACTCTCAGCGAGAACTGATTCCATGAAACGGCTTGCCACTGATCACTGCCAAACTGCTTGAAATTGAGCGCAGGCTTACTGCCCCACTTCTTGGCGAGGTCGTGAATCAGTACCGAAAGATGACTGTTAATCTGCATAAGCTTATTTTTAAATATGCTGCAAAGATACGGTAAATCATAGACAATACAAAATAAAATGATAGTTTTTCCACAATATGTGCTCTTTTTTTCGTAACTTTGCCCCCGAACAAACAAAGAAATTATAAAATAACAGATAATATCACCTAATTTATACAATGGAGAGATTATGATGACACAAGAAGAATATGTAAGCGATGCCGTGACGCTGCTCAAGAAACTCATCGCCACACCATCCATCAGCCGAAACGAGAAGGAGGCTGCCGACATCATGGAGCAAACCATCCGCGGCTACGGATTCGAGCCTCATCGCGAGGCGAATAACGTTTGGACTCTCGACCCTCACTGGGACGACAACCGCCCCACCCTTCTGCTCAACGCCCACATCGACACTGTGAAACCTGTGGCTACCTGGCAGAGAGACCCATTCCACCCTGGTCTTGAAACGCAAGAAGTAGAAGCCCTCACTGAGCAAGGCGACAAGGTTGTCAAAAGCGAAGAAACCCTCTATGGACTGGGGAGCAACGACTGTGGTGGTGGACTGTGCTCGCTACTCCAGATGTTCCGCATGCTCACGGAGAAGCCCCAGCATTACAACCTCATCTATCTGGCATCTGCCGAGGAAGAGGTTTCGGGTAAGGATGGCATCAGCCGAGCATTACCCCTGCTGCCACATATCGACCTCGCCATTGTGGGCGAGCCAACGGGCATGAATCCCGCCGTAGCCGAAAAGGGACTAATGGTACTGGATGTGATTGCCCATGGCAAAAGTGGACACGCAGCTCGCAACGAAGGTGTGAACGCCATCTATGAGGCCTTGGACGACATGCGATGGATTCGTGACTACAAATTCGAAAAGGTGAGCGAGTTTCTGGGACCGACAAAGATGACACTCACCGTGGTGAATGCCGGCACCCAGCACAATGTGATTCCCGACAAGTGTACGATGCTCGTAGATATTCGCACCAACGAGTTTTACGACAACGAAGAAGTGTATCGGTTTATCTGCCAGCACCTCAAAAGCGAATGCAAGGCACACAGTTTCCGCCTGAAGTCTTCTCGCATCGACCCCAAGCACCCACTCATCCAAAAATGTGTGGCAATGGGAATGAAGCCATTCGGCAGTCCGACCCTCAGCGACCAAGCCTTGATGCACTTTCCATCTTTCAAGTTGGGTCCTGGAGAGTCATCCCGCTCCCACTCTGCCGACGAGTTCATCCGCATCAGCGAAATCAAGAATGCCATCGCCCAATATGCCCAATTATTAGACGGAGCTGACATTTAAGAAATGCGAAAAAATCATGGCATCTTTGACAGCTGAGACATGTTTGACAGCTGATATGTTTGGCAGCTGTCTTAGCATAAAAAAACGCAAGGTACTCTCTGATTGTACCTTGCGTTTTTGTATTAATACCTTTTAGCTTTCGATTATCTTCTTATCTTCTGAT